>JABIRQ010000093.1 GCA_018699755.1 Rhodospirillaceae bacterium
CCAGTCCTTCAGCCCCGGCCAGCTGGCCCAGGCGATCTCGCCGAAATAGTCCAGCACCGACAGATGCGCCGCCGCGATCAGATCCGCCTGACCCAGCCGGCGACCCGCCAGCCAGTCGCGCGCCTTCAGATGGCTTTCCATCATGTCCAGGCTCTTCCAGGCGATCTTCTCGGCCTGTTCGAAACCCTCGGTCAATCCATTACGTTTCATGAAGCGACAGCGCGCGAGGCCGAGAAGATGCTCGCCGCCTCCCACGGTCAGCCATTCCATGACATGCGCCATCCCGGCGGGGTCGGTCGGCAGCCAGTCCTCGCCGCCGTGCTTGCGCGCGAGATAGATCAGGATCGCCGCCGAATCCCAGATTGCCTCGTCGCCGTCCTCGATCGCCGGCACCTGGCCGCGCGGGTTCTTGGCGAGAAAGTCGGCGGCCTTGATGGAGCCGTCCTCGAAGCTCATCTCGACTTCCTCGTATGGCACTTTCATCAGATTCAAGGCAAGGCGGACCTTGTGGGCATTGCCGGACCGGCCGGCCGTGTAGAGCTTCAGCATGGTGTCCTCGTTCGTTGCCGGGCCGATCAGGAGGCCCGGACCACCTCTCCCGTCCGGGTGCAGGCGGGGTCGGCCAGATCCAAGAAGATATCGGCGATGTCGTCAGGGTGGGGCAAGCTCATCGGGTCCTCGCCGGGGAAGGCTTCGGCGCGCATGGCGGTGCGCACGACGCCGGGGTCGAGGATATTGGCGCGCACTGGCGTGATGCGTTCGACCTCGGCGGCGTAAACCTTGACCATCATTTCCAACGCCGCCTTGCTCGCCGCATAGGCCCCCCAATAAGGCTTGGCGAAGCCCGCGACGCCGGAGGAGACGAAGATCGCCCGTCCGGCATCGGATTGCCGCAGCAAGGGGTCGAGCGAGCGGATCAGGCGCCAATTGGCCGTGAGGTTGACGTCCATCACCTGTTGCCAGCTGTCCGGCTCGATATGTCCGACGGGGGAGAGGGGACCCAGGATCCCGGCATTGCCGACCAGCACATCCAGCTTGCCGTGGCGCTCGTGAAGGGCCGCGCCCAGGCGGTCCAGGGCCTCGAAATCGCGCAGGTCGAGCGGGACCAGGGTGGCGGCGGATCCGCCCTCGGTCCGGACCGCGTCGTCGACCTCCTCAAGCCCACCTTGGGTGCGCGCGATCAGGACGAGATGCGCGCCCTCTCTCGCGAAGCGCTTGGCCACAGCCGCACCGATACCCCGCGACGCCCCGGTCACGACCGCGATGCGTCCATCCAGCCGGCCGGTCATATGCCCTCTCCAAGCAGAACGCGGTTCAGGAACCGGGCCACATCGCGATTCGATTTCGCGCGCACCGCGTCGTCCCGGCCGATCAGGTAGCCTTCGGCGCGGACGCAGGCGCCGAGGATAAGCTTGCGCATGAACGGCCCGGACATGGGCAACCAGGTCAGCTCGTCATGGGCCAGACCGTCCTCGTCGACCGTGAAGGCGCAGCCGGACAGGTCGCGGCCGATGGTGCGTGGCCCGGAAAACACGCCGTCCCATTGATGAAAGGCCTCGTCGTAGACGATCGTCTCGACCTGCGCGCCGCCTTGTTCCAAATCCTCGGCCGCATCCGCGCACCGCGCCGGATCGACGATGGCGTCACGGCCGCCATAGAGCATCAGCAACGGTGCACCGGTCGCGCGCCGGTCCTCGAAACGCGCGATGCAGGGCGCGTAATAGGCGACATGGGCGCCGAAGCGTGGGCCGCCGGGCGAGAGGATCTCGGCCACCTGTTCGTGCGCGGCATAGGTGGTGGCCATGCCGCCGTAGGAGAAGCCGATCAGCGCGACGCGATCGCCGTCCACTTCCGGCAGGGAGCCGAGATAGGCGAGCCCGGCATAGGCATCGGCCAGGATCATCATTTCGGTGATGTTCAACACCCGTTCGGTGAAACCCACCGCCCGGTCTCGGCGCGCGGCGAAGGCGTCGATCACCAGGGCCGCCAGGCCCATTGCGGCGAATTGCCGGGCGTAGGTCGGTTCGCGCGGTTGCAGCACGCCGCCCGCTCCGTGCAGCAGGACCACGGCGGGAACGGGCGAATCCGCCGATGCGCCCTGCGGCAGGTAAAGGCGGCCGTCTGCCTGGGTCGGCGGGTCGTTCTCGGGCCCTTCGCCGACATCGGCGAGGCTGAAGGGGCTGTGGCTCTCGAAGGCGACGGCGACTCCTTCGAGGCGCTTCAACTCCGTTGGCTGCGGCCAGGTTTCAGGC
>JABIRQ010000092.1 GCA_018699755.1 Rhodospirillaceae bacterium
CAGGGTCTCGCCAAGCGGGATGGCCTCGTTCGGCCAATGGACCAGCAACAGGTCGACGTAGTCGGTGCCCAGCCGCCGCAGGCTTTCCTCGCAGCGCTTCGGCGCATCCTCGCGCCCAAGGCCGTCGGGCCAGATCTTGGTGACCAGAAAGACCTCGTCGCGGTCGATGCCGGAGGTGCGGATGCCGGCACCCACGGCCTCCTCGTTGTCGTAGGCCTGGGCCGTGTCGACATGGCGGTAGCCCATGTCGAGCGCGGCGGCGACGGTGCGCTCGCCCTCGTTGCCCCGCAAATCCCATGTGCCGAGGCCGAGTGCGGGCACCCGGCTGCCTTTGACGTTGCGATATTCCATTTCTGCGCTTCCTTGCAATGCAATCGCTGCGCGTCGGGCGCTGCACGTCGGGAATCGTGCCGCCAGCGTGGCGAGGCCCCCGATCGCTTTCATCAACCTGTGTTTAAACCATGGAATAGGCCTGGTCGGCCCGATTCGGCCGTTATTTTTCTTCCCACTATTTCTCTGGGGGTTTCCGGGCGAAGGGCGCCGATGCCATCACCAGGATCGCGGGAACCAGGAAAGAGCCGTTGCCCAGCTTCATGGTCGTCACGGCGCCCAGGACGCAGCCGATGCCGAAGGCGAAAATAAGGATCGGCAGCAGCGTGTTGTTCTTCGGCATGTCGTTGATGAGCGAGCGGGAGGTCCGCCCCGCCAGATGGCGCGTCCGGTCGATGAAGAATTGGGTGATGTTGCCGGTCATGACCGTCGTGGCCGGGCCGACGATCGGGTAGAGCCGGTGCAGGGTGTTCTGCAGCGCCATGCCGAAGGTCACCGGCGTCACGACCAGAAGCGCCAGCCAGAAATCGAGCGTCCATCCATTCAATGTGGTCATGACGCCGAGGATGCCGGTGCCTGCGATCAGGACCGATTCGATGACCAGCAGCCCCCGGATATGGCGCGCGGGATCGTCGTGGCGGGCGATGAAGCGGTCGTGCACCACGGTCATCAGCATCACCGCGACGAAGAAAATCGGCAGGATCGCGATCTTGAGCAGGTCGGTGTCCTGGAGTCCGGTCGCGATGGCGCCCGCGAGAATCACCAGGTTGCCGGTGATATGCGCTGCCATGACGTGGTCGAGCCCGACGAAGGATCCGGCGTCGACCCATCCGGCGACGAAGGCCAGCATGACGATGACGAAGCGGGGCATGGCCTTCCCCTCAGATCGCGGGTCTGGAAAGGTCGATCGGTTCGACGATCATGTTCTTCCGGCTTTCCGCAGGACTCCCTTTGGCTGCGCCGCTGCCGACTCCGCGACCGTTGCCGTTCCGCAGCCAGGGCCCATCATCATACCGTATCGAACCTTGAGCAAAGCCGTTCCGGCGCATGCCCCCGGCGCTTTGTGTCGGAAAAGCCGAATGGGAGGAGAATCCGCATGAGATCGTTTGGCCCCAGGCTTGCCGCGCTTCTGGCGTTTCTCGCCGTCCCGGCCATGGCCGGCGAAGTGCGCATCGAAAGCTTCGCCGTCCCCGACGGCGCGCGCCCGCACGACGTGGCGCCCACACCGGGCGGCCCCGACGGTTCGGTCTGGTACACCGCCCAGCGTCAGGGCGCACTCGGCCGCCTCGATCCGAAGACCGGCGAGACGGTGCAGATTCCCCTGGGCGAGGACTCCAAGCCCCATGGCGTGATCGTCGGGCCGGACGGCTTCGCCTGGGTGACCGATAGCGGCCTCAACGCCATCGTCTCCGTGCATCCGGACTCTCTGGCGGTGACGGTCTATCCGCTGCCGGAGGGCAGCGCCTCCGCCAATCTCAACACGCCCGCATTCGGCGGCGACGGCCGGCTCTGGTTCACCGGCCAGGCCGGCATCTACGGCTCGCTCGACCCCGCGACCGGCACGATGCGCGTCTTCGAGGCGCCGCGCGGCTACGGGCCCTACGGCATCCATCACAGGCCCGATGGAGAGGTCTGGTTTTCCTCGCTCGCCGGCAGCTATATCGCCCGGATCGAGGCCGAGAGCGGCGCGGTCGAGGTTTTCGACCCGCCGACGGCGGATGCCGGCGCGCGCCGCGTCTGGTCCGACTCGAAGGGCATCCTCTGGGTCAGCGAATGGAATGCCGGCCAGCTCGCCCGCTTCGATCCCGAGACCGGGGCATGGCGCGAATGGGCGCTGCCCGGCGACGACCCGTCGGCCTATGCCGTCTATGTCGACGAGACGGACATGGTCTGGATCAGCGATTTCGGCGCCAATGCGGTGCTGCGCTTCGACCCGGGTACGGAGAGTTTCGACGCCTTTCCGATTCCCCGGAAGCGGGCCGATGTGCGCCAGATGCTGGGCCGCGCGGGCGAGGTCTGGACGGCCGAGTCCGGGACCGACCGCCTGACGATCTATCGATACGACTAGGCTTGAAGCGGCGGTCGCCTTCATCGAAGACGACGATGTCGATCTGGGCAAGCCGATAGGGAAATAGCGACGATCCCCAATTGAGAGTGCAACCCGGCGGGTCGGCGGAACTCGGCCTCCGGGGCGAACGCTCCAAGGTCGTCGACCGCGCCGGGGAGCGCCATTCCTGGCTCGGGTTTGTTTGACGGGCCTTGAGCCTCGCCCAGCCGCCGATTTCCACGTCCGGGCCGGCGTGGTAGAAGAGCCCCGGAAGCGACGAAAGCGGAGGGGGAGCCGTGGCGGAACTCAAATCCGAAATTCCGGGCCGGGTGATCGAAGTCTCGGTTGCCGAGGGCGAGGCGGTCGAGGCGGGGCAGCAGATCTGCCTGCTCGAAAGCATGAAGATGGAGGTTCCGGTCGAGGCGCCCCAGGCGGGCACGGTCCGCGAGCTTCTGATCGAGGAGGGCGACGTGCTGGCCGAGGGCCAGACGATCGCTATTCTGGATTGAGCGGGCCTGGATTGAGGGGGGGATCGATGCCGGACGAAAAGAAGAAGCCCGTGGCGAGGGGCCCGCGTCCCGATCTCCAGGCCGCGCTCGACGCCAAGGCGGCGACCCTGGATTCGGCGCGGCCGGAGGCCGTTGCCAAGCGCCATGACAAGGGCAAGCGGACGGCGCGCGAGAATGTCGCCTCCCTGATCGATCCCGGCAGCTTTCAGGAATTCGGCCAACTCGCCAAACCCGCCTTCAAGCGGATCGAGGGTCCGGCCGACGGTTTGGTCATCGGCATCGGCACGATGGACGGCCACCGGGTCGCCGTCGGGGCCTACGATTTCACCGTCCTGGGCGGTTCGCAGGCGACCATCAGCCACGCCAAATTCGACCGCGTGGGCCATGTCATCCACGATCTGCGCCTGCCCTTCGTGCTGTTCGCCGAGGGGGCGGGCTGGCGTGCCCATGAGGATTACATCAACCCGCGCTTCTTCGAGGAAAGCTTCGTCTTGCTGGCCCGGCTTTCGGGCCTGGTGCCGACGGTCTCCATCGTCGCCGGCCGCTGCTTCGCGGGCACCGCGAATATGGCCGGGCAATGCGACACGGTGATCGCGACGCGGGACGCCGCCATGGGCATGGCCGGCCCGCCGCTGGTTGAAGCGGGGCTGGGCCTCAAGCTCACGCCCGAGGAACTGGGCGCGGCCGAGATTCACGAGAAGAGCGGCACGGTCGATATCGTCGTCGAGACCGAGGACGAGGCGGCCCAGATCGCACGCCGCTATCTTTCCTATTTTCGAGGTCAGGGCGCGGGGGAAAGCTGGACGGGTGAGGTGCCCGACACGATGGCCCTGCGCGACGTGGTGCCGGAGAATCGGCGGCGCGCCTACGACGTGCGCAAGGTGCTGGACGGCATCGCCGATATCGGCTCGATCATCGAATTGCGCCCGCGTTTCGCCAAGGCGGCGGTGACCGCCCTGATCAAGGTCGAAGGCCGGCCGGTCGGGGCGATCGCCAACCAGCCGAGCTTTCTCTCCGGGGCGATGGACAGCGTGGCCTGCGACAAGATCGCCCGCTTCATCCAGCTTTGCGACGCCCATGACATCCCGATTCTGTTCCTGTGCGACACGCCGGGCCTGATGATCGGCCCGCAGGTCGAGTCCGAGGCGCTGGCGCGCCACAGCGCCCGGGTGCTGACGGCGGCGGCGAATGCGACCGTGCCCTTCATGACGGTGGTGCTGCGCAAGGCCTACGGCCTGGGCTTCTACATGATGGGATCCCTGGCCCTGGGGCCGAAACTGCTGGTCGGCTGGCCAACGACCGAGTTCGGCAATATGGGCCTGGAGGGTGCCGTCAAGATCGTCCACCGGGACGAGCTGGCGGCCCTGCCCGACGACAAGGCGCGCGATGCGCGCATTCGCGAACTGGCGGACGAGAACCTGCGCCGGAACCTGGCTATGGAGGTCGCCGAGCGGTTCGAGATCGACGACATCATCGATCCGGCGGAGACCCGGGCGACCGTGATGCGCTTCCTGGCCGTCCTGCCGCCGCAGGCCCCGCGCACGGGCCGCAAACGCCTGATCGACAATTGGTAGGCGACAGTTGGTGACCGACAACCGTTAGAAGGAGGGCGCGATGCCCGCTGGCCGCTTCGAGGGCAAGAGCTGCGTGGTCACGGGCGCGGCGCGGG
>JABIRQ010000190.1 GCA_018699755.1 Rhodospirillaceae bacterium
ACGGGGGGTCGATATCATGGATGCAGTTCGACCGCGCCGGGGCAGCGAAACGCGCGAACGGATTCTAGATATCGCGGAAAGCGCGGTCCTGGAGAAGGGCTTCGCCGCGACCTCGATCGAGGAACTGATCTCCGCCGTCGGCATCACCAAGGGCGGCTTCTTCTACCATTTCAAGGACAAAAGCGAACTGGCCCAAGCCCTGTTGCGCCGCTACATCGAGCGTGAGAACGCTCTGTTCGACGATCTCTTCGCACGGGCAGACGAATTGAACGAGGACCCGCTGCACGGCTTCCTCGTCGCCCTCAAGCTGCTGGCAGAGATGATGGCCGATCTGCCCAATGCGCATCCGGGCTGCCTGGTCGCATCCGTCTGCTATCAGGACCAGCTCTTCAAGCGCGAGGTCCGCGATCTGAACGCCGCCGGCATTCTAGGCTGGCGCCGCCGCTTCCGCGAACGCTTCGACCGCATCGCCGAGCGCTATCCGCCGCGCATCGAGGTCGATCTCGACCATCTGGCGGACATGCTCGCGGCCTTGGCCGATGGCGGCATTATCCTGTCCAAGGTGACCAAGGACAAAGCCCTGCTGCCCGCCCAGTTCATGCTCTACCGGGACTTCGTGCGCGCGGTCTTCCTGGGCACCTAGCCCTTCGTTTCGGTCCGGCCCGCCATGTCGTAGTCGCGCAGAACCTCGGCCACGCGGATGCGGAAATCGGCGAAGATCGCGGTCTTGCCCTCGTCCTGAGCCGCCTGATGGCCCATATGCTCGCGCCAGGCGGCGACGGCCGCCTCGTCGCGCCAGGCCGAGAGGGAGAGATACTTGCCGGGGGTCGTCCGACTCTCGAACCGCTCGACCGAGATGAAGCCCTCGATCTTTTCCAGCTCGGCCCGCAGCTGACCCGCGATCTCGAAATAGCGGTCGGCCCCTTCCTCCTTCGGCCAGACCTCGAACACCACCAGGATCATGTCGATCTCCTCAACGACATCGTGCCGCCGGCCCTACTCGATATAGCTTTCGAGCCGGTCCAGCGCCGTGTTCAGCCGCTCCGGGCTCGACGCGAAACAGGCGCGCAGCCAGCCTTCGCCCTGCTCGCCGAAGGCGATGCCGGGGGCCAGGCCGACCTTGGCCTCGCGCACCAGGTCCTTGCAGAACTTGAGGCTGTCGGTCAGCCCCTCGACCGAGAAAAAGGCGTAGAACGCACCCTCCGGCCGGGCCACGCGAATCTTGGGGTTGGCGTGGAGACGGTTGTAGATGATGTCGCGGTTCTTGCCCCAGCGCGCGACCTGCTCGGCGATGAAGGCGTCGCCCTGTTCCAGCGCCGCGACGCCGCCGCGCTGCACGAAAGTGGTGGCGCCCGCGACATTGAACTCGTTCAGCATCTCGAGCCTGTTGCCCAGTTCCGGCGGCGTGACCAGCCAGCCGAGGCGCCAGCCGGTCATCGACCAGGGCTTGGAGAAGGAGTTGACGATGATCAGCCGGTCCTCGGGCGAAGCATGCTCCAGGAAGGAGGGGGCATGGGGCTGGTCGTAGACCACTCTGGCATAGACCTCGTCCGCGACGACCCAGAGGCCGCGCTCGCGGGCGAAGTCGAGCAGCGCCTTCTGCTGCTCGCGCGGCATCATCCAGCCGGTCGGGTTGCCCGGAGAGTTGACGAAGATCGCCCGGCTGCGTCCGTCCACCGCGTCGAAAAGCTGGTCGAGATCGAGGCTCCAACCGTTCTCGGAGAAGTTCAGGGGCACCGGCTTCTGCACCCCGCCCAACACGTCGATGGTGCCGCGCACGTTGGGCCATTGCGGGGTTGGGCAGACGATGTTGTCGCCCTCGTCCACCAGAAGCTGCTTGGCCAGCATCATCGCGCTCATGCCGGAGGCGGTGACGGTGACGCGGTCGGCCGCGATATCGGCGCCGTAGAGCTTCGAATTGTATTTGGCCAGGGCCGCGCGCAGCTCGGGAATGCCTCGGTTGGGGGTGTAGAAGGTGTCGCCCGAGAACATCGCCTCGGCCGCCGCGTCGCAGATGAACTTCGGCGTCGGCGTGTCCGGCTCGCCGAACCACAGGGCAATGACGCCGGGCACCCCCATGGCGGCGTCCGAAACCTCGCGGATGCGCGAGGCGGGCATTTCCATGATCCGGGCGCGCAGGCCGGACTCGTGACGGCTCGAATCGGTGGGCGCGGGTTCGACGCTCATCCCCTTAGTCTCCCTCTTCAACTTTGCAGTTCCGGCCGGTCGGCGAAATGGGCCAGGGCCTCCGGATTGGCCAGGGCTTCCTTGTTCTTGATCGGCCGGCCGTGGACGATCTCGCGGACGGCCAGTTCGACGATCTTGTTCGATTTGGTGCGCGGGATATCGGGCACCTGGACGATGCATGCGGGCACGTGGCGCAGCGTCGTGTTCTTGCGAATCTGCTGCTTGATACGATCGGCCAGCGCCTCGTCCAGCGCGATCCCGTCGCGCAGCACGACGAACAGCACGACCCTTGTGTCGCCCTGCCATTCCTGGCCGATCACCAAGCCTTCCAGCACCTCGTCCATGCCTTCGACCTGGCGGTAGATCTCCGCCGTGCCGATGCGCACGCCGCCCGGATTCAAGGTGGCGTCCGAGCGGCCGTAGATGACCATGCCGTCATGCTCGGTCAGGGCGACGTAATCGCCGTGGCACCAGACATTCGGGAAACGCTCGAAATAGGCGGCGCGATATTTGGCGCCGTCGGGGTCGGCCCAGAAGCCCACGGGCATGGAGGGGAAGGCATTGGTGCAGACCAGCTCGCCCTTCTCGCCGCGCACCGGCCGGCCCCCGTCGTCGAAAACATCGACCGCCAGGCCCAGGGCGCGGGCCTGGATCTCGCCGCGCCAGACCGGGCCAGCCGGATTGCCGAGCACGAAACAGCCGCAGATGTCGGTGCCGCCCGAGATCGAGGCCAGATGGATGTCCGCCTTGATGCGCTCGTAGACATAGTCGAAGGATTCGGGAACGAGAGGCGAACCGGTCGAGAGCAGGCTGCGCACGGTCGAAAGGTCATGGGTCTCGATCGGTGCGATGCCGGCGTTCTTGGCCGCGTCGATGAACTTGGCCGAGGTGCCGAACAGGGTCGCGCCCTCGTCCTGGGCAAAATTGAACAAGACATTGCCGTCGGGATGGAAGGGCGAACCGTCGTAAAGCAGCACGGTCGCCTCGCAGGCCAGGGCCGAGGCCAGCCAGTTCCACATCATCCAGCCGCAGGTCGTGAAATAGAACACCCGGTCGTCGCGCTTCACGTCGGAATGCAGGCGATGCTCGGTCAGATGCTTGAGCAGGATGCCGCCCGCGCCGTGGATGATGCATTTCGGCACCCCGGTCGTGCCCGACGAAAACAGGATGTAGAGCGGCGCGTTGAACGGCATCTGCACGAAATCGATTTCGCCCGCATCGAAGCCCGCGACGAAATCGTCCAGCATGACCGCCTTGGCCACGCCGCCGATATCGGGCGCCTCGCGCGTGTAGGGCACGATCACCACCCGCTCCAGACTCGGCAGGGCGGCGGCGATCTCGCCCAGCTTGCCGAGGCAGTCATGGGCCTTGCCGTTGTAGTGATAGCCCTCGACCCCGAAGAGCACCTTGGGCTCGATCTGGCCGAAGCGGTCGAGCACGCCCTGGGTGCCGAAATCGGGCGAGCAGGAGGACCAGACCGCGCCCAGGCTGGCGGCGGCGAGCATGGCCATGATGGTCTCGGGCATGTTGGGCAGATAACCGGCCACCCGGTCGCCCGGCCCGACCCCCGCCGCGCGCAGCACGGTCGCAAGGCGCGAGACCATGTCGTAGAGCTCGGCATAGGACAGGCGGCGGTTCACCTTGTCCTCGCCACGAAAGACGATGGCGGTCGCATCGTCGCGCCGGCGCAGCAGGTTTTGCGCGAAATTCAGCCGGGCGTCGGGGAAGAACTGCGCGCCCGGCAGCTTGTCCGGATCGGCGATGACGATTTCGCCCTGGGTCTCGGCGATCACCCCGCCCTCGCGCCAGACCGTGCGCCAGAACTTCTCCTTCTCCTCCACCGAGAAACGCCAGAGGGCGTCGTAGCCGTCGAGGCGCACGCCCCATTCCTCACCCAGGCTGCGCGCGAAGGCGGTGATATTGGCGCTCTCGATCCGCACGGCGGATGGTTCCCACAACGGCTTAGTCACGCAATCACTCCCACCTTCCCCAGGGCTTCCACGACGGCGGCAGAGTGTAGCCTCGCCCCAAGGGCCGGCGAAAGCTTTGCGGCCGCGCCGCCCCCGCCGCCGCCGCCCCGACGCTCACCAGGGTTGCGGCGCCCAGCTGGCTCCACCGCCCGCGGGCCACTACAGTCGCGCCCGGACCCGGATATGCCTCTCCATGAATGACCGACCCAGCCTCACCGCCCGCTTCGGCGCGATCCCGGCACCGGTGCGCGGCGCCATATGGGCGACCTTCGCGGCCTGCAGCTTCGCCTGCGGCGCGGCGCTGGTCCGCTACACCTCCCAGACCTTTCACCCTTTCGAGATCGCCTTCTTCCGCAACTTCTTCGGCCTGCTGTTCATGGCCCCCTGGGTCTTTCGCTCGGGCTTCGGAGCGCTGAAGACGCAGCGTATCGGCCTGTTCAGCCTGCGCGCCGTCGTCGCCCTGGGGGCGATGCTGTCCTGGTTCAGCGCGCTTTCCCTCATGCCGCTGGGCGAGGCCGTCGCGCTCAGCTTCATCACGCCGATCATCGCGACCATCCTGGCGGCGCTCGTGCTGCGCGAGATCGTGCGCCTGCGGCGCTGGAGCGCCGTCGCCATCGGCTTCGTCGGCATGCTCGTGATCCTGCGCCCCGGCATCGCGGCGATGGACCCGGCCGCCTTCCTGGTGGTGCTGACGGCGCTCTGCTTCGCGACCTCCAGCATCATCGTGAAGACCCTGTCGCGCACCGAATCGCCCAACGCGATCGTCACCTGGATGGTGATCTATCTCGCGCCCATCTCGCTCGTCCCCGCCCTCTTCGTCTGGCAGACGCCGAGCCTGGAGATGCTTCCTTGGCTCGCCGCGGTGGGCGCGGCCACGACCCTGGGCCATGTCGGGCTGACCCGCGCCTACAACGCGGCCGACGCCTCCTACGTCCAGCCCTTCCAATATGCCACCCTGCCCTTCGCCGCCCTGATCGGCTATTTCGCCTTCGCCGAGGCGCCGGATGTCTGGACCTGGGTCGGCGCCGGGATCATCGCGGCCTCGGCCCTCTACATCGCGCGGCGCGAAACCCTCGCGGTCCAGGACAGCACGACCCCCGCCCTGCCCGGCGACGGCTCGGGCACCCGGCCGCCGCGCCGCCGCGCGGACCACTCCGCCGGGCCCGCGCCGTGACCGCAACCGTGCCCGAATCCGGCCGGCGCCAGCCCAGCACGGCACTGCGCGCAGCCTTGTGGATGGTCCTGTCCTCGGCCGCCTTCGCGGGCATGACCGCGACCATCCGCCAGACCACCTTGGAGCTTCACCCCTTCGAGGTCGCCTTCTTCCGCTGCGTCTTCGGCTTCCTTTTCATGACGCCCTGGCTTCTGCGCGCGGGTATCGGCGCCCTGCGCACCCGCCGCCTGCCGCTCTATATGTTGCGCGCGGTGGTCGGCCTGTTCGCCATGATGACCTGGTTCACGGCAATCTCGATCACGCCGATGGCCACCGTGACCTCGCTGTTCTTCGCCGCGACTCTGTTCGCCGCCGCCCTCGCGGTCCTGGTCCTGCGCGAGAAAGTCGGGCCGCGCCGCTGGGCGGCGCTGGTCGTGGGTTTCGCGGGCGTCCTGGTGATCCTCCGCCCGGGGCTCGACGAAGTCACTCTCGGCGCCCTGCTCTCTCTCGCCGCGGCCGCGATCGCGGGCGTCTCGATGACCATCGTCAAGCTGCTGTCGCGCACCGAACGGCCGGAGGCGATCGTCACCTATATGACCCTTCTCCTCATGCCCCTGTCCCTGATCCCCGCCCTGTTCGTCTGGACCTGGCCGAGCCTCGAGGTCCTGCTCTGGCTGGTCGCGGTCTCCGGTTTCGCGACCGGGGGCCATTGGGGCCTGACCCGGGCCTTCGGCCTTTCGGATTCGACCGCCGTGATGCCTTTCATGTACGCGCAGCTTCCCTTCGTCGCGGCGATCGGCTTCGTCGCCTATGGCGAGGTGCCGGACCTCTACACCTGGATCGGCGGCGCGATCATCGCCGGCGCGTCGATCTATATTGCGCGCCGGGAAGCGCGCCGCGCGAAGCAAGCGGCGCGCGTTGACGGAGAAAGGCGCGGCCCCTAACCTCCGGCGGCTTCCGCAACTGCCACCGGTCGCCGCCATGCCCGACACGCCCAGCCTCGACCTCGACTTCGTGCGCGGGCATTTCCCGCTGCTGGCGAAGAACGATTTCATCTTCTGCGACAACGCCGCCGGCACCCTGGTGCCGCGCAGCGTGGCCGCGCGCATGACCGCCTTCATGACCGAATGCCAGGTCCAGCCGAACAACCCCTATCCAGCGTCGGAACTGGCCACCGCGCGCCTGACCGAAGCCAAGCGCCTGATGGCCGAGATGATCAACGCCACGCCCGAGGAGGTGGTGGTCGGCCATTCGACCACCAACAACGTCTATGTCCTGTCCCACGCCCTGCGCCCGCTGATGCGCGAGGGCGACGAGGTGATCGTCACCAATCTCGACCACGAGGCCAACAACGGCGCCTGGCGCCGCCTCGCCGAGACCGGCATCACGGTCAAGGAATGGCGCCTGCGGCCCGAGAACGGCGACCTTCTGCTCGAGGACCTGGACGCCCTGCTGACCGACCGGACGCGCCTAGTCTGCGTCACCCATTGCTCCAATGTCACGGGGACGGTCAACGACATCGCCGAGATCGCCCGCCGGGCCCATGCCGCCGGCGCCTGGATCTGCGCCGACGGCGTGGCCTACGGTCCCCATGGCCGGATCGACGTGAAGGCGCTGGACGTCGATATCTATCTCTGCAGCCTCTACAAAATCTACGGCCCGCACCACGCACTGATGTACGTGCGGCGCGACTTGATGCTGGAGGCCAAGGGCCAGAACCATTTCTTCATCGGCGAGGACGCCATTCCCGCCAAGCTCAATGTCGGCGGCCACGATTACGAGGTCGTGGCCTCGACCACCGGCATCGCCGACTATTTCGACGCCCTGCACGATCACCATTTCCCGGGATCGAACCTCGATTTCCATGGCCGGTTGGGTCAGGTCTACGGCCTCTTCGCGGCCCAGGAGGAGCGCTTGAGCGCGCCGATCCTCGGCGTTTTGACAGCCAAGCCGAACGTACGCGTACTCGGACGAACCGAGGGGGGCCGCGCGGTCCGCGCCCCGACCTTCACCTTCGCCGTAGAGGGACGCGATCCGGCCGAGATCGTCGCCGCCCTGGGGCGCGAGGGCATCGGCGCGACGGCCGGGCATTTCTACGCCTACCGCATCATCGAGGCCCTGGGCCATATGGACGAGGGGGGCGTGGTGCGCATCAGCCTGGTCCATTACAACACGGAGGAAGAGGCGCGGCGCGTCGCCGAGACGCTGGACCGCATGCTCTGAACCCCATCTTTCGAACGAAGGAGACGAAGCTATGGACGTAAAGGGACATGGCGCGCTCGTGACCGGCGGCGCCTCCGGCCTGGGGGCGGCGACGGCCAAACGCCTGGCCGCGGCCGGCGCCAAGGTGACGATCCTGGACCTGAACATGGATGCGGGCCAGGCCCTGGCGAAGGAGATCGGCGGCCTGGCCATCGAATGCGACGTCTCGAACGAGGCCAGCGCCGTGGCCGCCCTGGACGCGGCGCGCACGGCCCACGGCAACGTCCATGTCCTGGTCAACTGCGCCGGCATCGCCCCGCCCGCGCGCATCGTCGGGCGCGAAGGGCCCCACGACCTCGCCCAATTCAGCAAGGTCATCCAGGTCAACCTGATCGGCACCTTCAACATGCTGCGCCTGGCGGCCGCCGAGATGACCGGCAACGAGCCCCAGGAAGACGGCGAGCGTGGCGTCATCACCATGACCGCGTCGGTCGCGGCCTTCGAGGGCCAGATCGGCCAGGCCGCCTATTCCGCGTCGAAGGGCGGCGTCGTCGCCCTGACCCTGCCGGCGGCGCGGGAATTCGCGCGCTTCGGCGTGCGGGTCGCGACCATCGCGCCGGGCCTTTTCGCCACGCCGCTCTTCTACACCCTGTCGCAGGAGGCCCAGGACAGCCTCGCCGCCAGCGTGCCCTATCCCCAGCGCTTCGGCGATCCGGACGAATACGCCCGCCTGGCCATGCATATCGTCGAGAACCGCATGATCAACGGCGAGACCATCCGCCTCGACGGCGCCATCCGCATGGCGCCAAAATAGCATGGCTTGCCTCCCGCCCCGACCGTTCTAGATCGCCAGAAAAACCGAGACAACCGAACGCGCGGCCCGATATGGACCATCGACTGATACGCAGACTAGTCGGCGAAAAGCTGAGGGAGCGCGGCACATACAAAGTCGCCGCCTTCGTCGGCACGCTGATCAACGCCTACGGCCAAGTCCTGGTGCCCTGGTTCCGCGGCGCGGAGACACCGTTCTCGGCACTCCTTTACGAGCTGGACGTCCGCCCCGCGCTGAGCGTGTTCTCGATCTTCCTCGCCTATGCGTTTCCGCTCTGCGTAGGCGTCTACTCGAGCGTCGTCAGCCGTTACAGGCTGCGCCGCGTGGAGTCGGTCGCCGATTTTCCGGACCGTAAACCGGACCCCGTCTTCCGCGCGAGCAGGAGCGGCCGAATTGTCGAGGCGGGGGCGACCACACTCAGGCTGTTCGAAAGATACGACGTCCAGTCCGCGCAACGGATCCTGGGAGAAGCTGTCTGGGCCGAGATCGTGGCCAAAGACGGGCCGGGCTTCGACGGGGAAATCCATTTTGCCGACGAGGGGGCATCCTATGTCGTCTCCCATGCCCCGACGGCGGACAAAGAGATCAACGTTTACCTGACGCGCCTGACCAAATAGGCCCGGCGACGCCGCGCGTCACTCCTGGTCGCCCAGACGGGCCTCGAACTCCTCCTGAATGCGCTTGAGTTCCTCGATCGCCTCCCCGACGTGGCGATCGTCGATGATGTTGACCTCGACATGCCTGCCGCGCCGCATCATCGAGGTTGGACCTACGGTCCCGTCTTTCAAACCATCGAGGCGATAGACCGGGACCGGCTGCACGAACCCCTTCGGCTTGATGTCGCGGACATGTTCGCCTTGGACGATGTCCTGGATCAGGAGCCAAGTCGATTCGCTTGCCAGGATCGTGTCGGGCTCGGCGGCGGCCTGCAAGCGTGCGGCAAGATTCACCGGCCCGCCCAGCACGGTGTATTCCAGCCGCTGGTCCGAGCCGAAGTTGCCGACCGTGCAGTAGCCGGTATTGATGCCCATGCGGACACGGACGGGCTTCGAGATGCCGTGCTCATGCCAGATTGACCGGAGTTCGGCCACCCGTTCGCGCATCCTCAACGCCATGCGGGCGCATTTCATGGCGTCGTTGCGGTCGCCATCCGTCTCCGGATCGCCGAAGAACACCAGCATGGCATCGCCGATGAACTTATCGATCGTGCCGCCGTGCTCGATGGCGATCTCCGCCATCTCGCCAAGGTAGCGGTTGATGAGGAATGACAGGCGCTCCGGTTCGATGCCGTCGCAGATCTCCGTGAAGCCCTCGATATCGGAGAAGAAGATCGTCAGGTTCTTGCGCGCGAGGCTTTGCACGGCACCGCCTTCGCTCCGAAAGATCGAATTGTAGATCTGCGGCGAGAGGTATTTCGCCAAGCGGTTGGCCAGGCTTTCGAACTGCCTCGTCTTCTCCTCGATGATCGCGTGGTCGCGCAGCTTTTCCTCGAGGAGGCGCTCGCGCTCCCCGAGGAGTTCGAACTCCGCCGTGCGGTCGACAAACTGGCCCTGGACTCCGTTGAGATACGAAAAGCTGTCGTCCGCGGTGCGGGTGGAAAGCAGGGAATAGACCTTTTTCTTGCCGTCGATTTTCAGTTCGATCTGGGGGATGAGCACATGGCCATTGGCGGCCAAGTCTTCGGAGAACGAGCGGATATGGCGCTGCTCCACGCCGAGCTGCTCGAGCACATCCGGGAAGTAGGCATTCGAGACATTGCCGAGCACCGGAAAGAAGGCTCGGAATTGCTCGTTGACCTTATGAATCCGGAGATCGGTGTCGGCGAAATAGGCGGCGGTAATCGCGTTCCGAAAATTGAAAAACTCAGATCGACGATGTTCGCCCTGTTGAAGAGGTCTTCGATCTGCATGGCGGAGTTCGCCTTCGGGTCGGGATGGTCGACGCCGGCTCGGCCCGGCGCCGCAGACGCCGATGGTCGCAGCTTTCGCGGGCCGGTCCAAGGGGGCCAAGTCTGGGTTAGGTCCGGGCCGCCGCCTCGATGAAGCGGGCGAGGGCGATGTCGCGTTCCGACAACCCGCCGCAATCATGAGTCGACAGGGTGATCTCGACCCGGTCGTAGACGTTGAACCATTCCGGGTGATGGTCCATCCGCTCCGCCTGGAGGGCGATCCGCGCCATGAAGCCGAAGGCGGCATTGAAATCGGAGAACCGGAAGGTCTTGGCGATCGCGTCCCGGCTTTCCACCTCGACCCAGCCGTCGAGCCCGTCCAGGGCGCGCTTGCGGGCCTCTCCCATCAGCTTTTCGGTCATCGCCCCCTCCATCCGCCGGCATCTCGTCCTAAATGTGGAGAGCTTGGCGGCGCGATCAAGCTAGGGTAGGTAAGGGACCATGGCTTTCCTAGCAGATTTCGGAAGACACACGGTGCCGCCCGGCCTCGACGAGATCGAGGTGATGGCGCGCGAGGCGCTGGCCGTCATTCCAGCGGAGCTGCGCCGCTTCCTGGGCGACGTGGGCATCCGCGTCTCGGAATTCCCTGATTCCGAGACCGAGGAGGAAATGGGCCTCGAATCGCCCTTCGACCTGCTCGGCCTCTACCGGGGCGTCTCGCTCGACCGGAAAAGCGTCTCCGACGCGCCCCAGGATCTGGACATGATCTTCCTCTACCGGCGGCCGATCCTCGACTACTGGTGCGAGGCGGGCGAGGATTTGGCGCATATCGTGCGCCATGTGCTGATCCACGAGATCGGCCACCATTTCGGCTTTTCCGACGACGACATGGAGCGCCTCGAAGCCGAGGCATGAGGCGCCCGACGGCGCCCATCGCCGAACAAGGGGCAGGAGGGCCATGGCGAGCATCGAGGCCTTAGCGAGCGAACGGCGCGCGCCGCTGACGGATCCGACCGGGCTCGGCTTCGCCACGACCGAGGAGCTGGCCGACCTCGAGGCGATGATCGGCCAGGACCGCGCGGTCGAAGCGGTACGCTTCGGCATGGGCATCCGGCGCGACGGCTACAACCTTTTCGCCCTT
This sequence comes from Rhodospirillaceae bacterium, assembly GCA_018699755.1. Classification (GTDB taxonomy): domain Bacteria; phylum Pseudomonadota; class Alphaproteobacteria; order CADEGL01; family CADEGL01; genus JABIRQ01. Next base: position 11,374 of record JABIRQ010000190.1, read on the forward strand.
GGCCCGCCCGGCATCGGCAAGCACACGATGATCCGCCAGTTTCTAGAAAGCCGGGCGCGCGCCGAATCGACTCCGGCCGATCAGTGCTACGTCCACAATTTCGCCGATCCGGGCAAGCCCAACGCCATTGGCCCTGTCGGCCGGCCGGGCGCGGCCCTTGGCCGCAGACATGGACCAGATCGCCTGTCCGCTGCTAATCGTGCGGTAGGCCCCCGACTCCGAAGGGGTTACCAACTCGGCCATTCGCCAGAGACCGTGGTGCGATGCATTCGCCGCCGCCCGGCGACCACCTTGCCCCGGCTGTGCACCGTGCAGCGATTGTCCCAGACGAGTACGTCGCCCTTCTGCCAGCTATGCTCCCATCGGAACTCAGGCTTCAAGACATAGGACCAGATCTCTTCCAGGATCGCGTCGCTCTCTTCGACCGGGAGGCCGACGATATAACCGTCGCCCTCGCGCCCCAGAAACAGGGCCTGTTCGCTGGTCTCGCCGTGCCTTCGAACAAGCGGAAACCACGGTCCGGGCGACTGCGAACGATCGAACTCCTCATTCTCTCCGCCGGCGATGATGTCATAGTCCTTGCGCCCGTGGATGACGATGCTGCGCGCGATCTTCTCTTTCAGGGCATCGGGCAATCCGCGGAAGACCGCCGCCGTGTTGACGAATCGGGTATTGGGCCCGCCGCTCGGCACTTCCAGCCCATGCAGGATCAGCGCGGAATTGGGCAGCGGCATGGTGTCCGTGTGCCAGATTGCCTCCCCGGCGCCGAGCGCGCCGATAGGCTTGCCGTCCACCTCGACGTTGGACACCACGTCGATCAGGCCGGGAAACTCCGTATCCAGTTCGCGGTGATAGTCTACTGGACGCGGATCGAAGAGCGCTTCACCGAAGACGGACGAGAACTCCAACAATTCCGGATCGCTCAGATCCTGCTCCCGAAAGTAGATCGCTTTGTGATCGAGAAAGGCACCTCTGACCTGTGCTTTCTCGTCTTCGGACAGGGGCCTCGACAAATCGACCCCCGAAATCTCGGCCCCAAGCGCGGCGCCGGACGGCGTCACCACGACGTCGGTCATCGGTCTTCCTCCATATTCGCCGGTTCCGCGGTCCTCGTTGGCGCTCCGGACTCCGCCGCCAAATCGAGATCGACCCGCCCAAGCGGCCCGAAATCGGCTTGCACCCTTTGGCCCGGCGACGCGAAAAACACCGGCGCGCACATACCCGTGTTGCAGACCTGTCCGCGGCGAAGCCCCTCACCTCGTCGCGCGGCATGATTGGCGAGCCAGACGAGAACGCTCGCCGGCCCAGCCATCACTTGTCCGCTGGAACCGACGGCTGCCTCCTGTCCATCGACCGTCAGCGTAACAGGCAGTGCGTCAAGCGGCAGGGAACTCCAGCGCGTCACCGCCGGACCGATGACGAGCAGTTGCTCGGGTCCGCCTTCGGCCACCAGATTGAGTGGTTTCTGCGTCATCCAGTCGGCAAAGCAACTGACGACCATTTCGATTCCCGGCCGCACGGCCGCTACCGCCGCCAACACCTCCGGTTCGCCGTAGGGTGCCGACCGTGGCGGCAAATCCGCCGCAAGTTCGAAACAGACCTCAAGTTCCAATCCGAGACCCAGCGGACCGACGGATAGCGGCTCCACAGGCGCTTCGACGATCCGCCCGGGCCGCCAACGCGCCGCATAGGGCTCCTCAAGCCCAAGCTGCACGCGCATGGATGCATTGGTCGCAGAGGCGAACCAGCCTGCCGCCACCGCGCCCGGCTTCGTCATGCGTGCAAATATCCGGTCCTGCACCGCATAGGCGTCTGCCACACTGGAAATGCCAGGTGAGGGAAGATCGTGGAGTATCCGCCCGCGATCGCAGCTTTCGGCTATGAGATCCGCGAACCGATCGCTCAATGCGTCCAGAACGGTCACACCTGCCCCCCATTCCTTAGTGCCGCGATCGCCGCCAATGCAGGCGCATAGCAGGTGCGGAGTGCCGAAGTATCAGTCATGTATGTCAGCATCGGACAGCCTTCTCCCCTCCAGCGCAAAGCGTCTTCTTCCGTCCACACACCAAGTTCCCATTGTTTCCCGTGGCTCAACGCGGCTTCTCTCAGCCGAAAGCGATAGTGATCGAGCAACTTGTCCTCGTCGGGAGCGCCGAAGATTCCGAGATCTTGAGCCAGATCCGCGGGGCCCATGGCGATCAGGTCGATTCCTTCGACTGCCGCGATAGCGTCACAATTTCGAAATGCCTCGGCGCTTTCGAGCATGACCGACAAGTGCACGACCTCGCCCTCGGGCAGCAAGCGGCGCGCGACCTCGACCATCGAGCGCGCGATCGCCGCTGTTTCGATCTGCGGGACAAAAAGGCGGCGCGCACCCGTCGACAGCGCATGCGCTAGGTCCGACGCACGGGCGGAAGCAGGGCGCAGGCACACGTCGATAGAGAGAGTACGGGCCTCGCGGACCAGTCGAGCCACATCGTCGGCATCGACCGGCGTATGCTCCATGTCCAACCGCACGAAATCGAGTCCGGCCGAGGCGAAGCGCTCGAGCGCAGGCCCGCCATGCACCAGCATCAGCCAGGTTCCTATGCGCAGCGTCTTGTTCATGCCATTCCTCAATCCGCAGCTCACGGCCTACGAAGACGAGCCAGACTTTTGCTGAAGTATTCGGCTAACAGGTCGACGTCATCGGCGAACCGAAGGAGCTGCACCCCCGCCTGAGCGAGCGCTGTCAGATCCTCGACCCTGATTGCCTGCGCCGCCAGCAGGGTTCCGGCCGCGCGCACTGCCGCGACCGAAGCGGTCAGAGTGCCGGCATGGTCCTTCGGCGCCGCCCCTTCGAACTCGATCGCGTCGATCCCTTCAATCGCCGCGATCCGGCCCACCACCGTCGCGGGCATATCCGGCGACAGGCGCAGAGTCACATGGACCTCGCGATTGAGGCCTGCCAGGTCCTGCGGATCGTCTTCATAGTCGTTGTGCGGCCCGGGCTCGGAGGTCCCTCGTGCGCCGAGCGGCGCGTAGCGGCTGCCCGCAACGACCTCCCGGGCATCCGCTTCACTCTCGACGCCCGGCACGCTCAGCCCCCGGGCGCCGCCTTCCAACGCAGGGCCGAAATACGCTCTGTGAATGCCGGCAACCCGTTGGATGACCGGCAAGTCCAGAGCCCGCCCCATAAGGCTGATGGCACTGGCCGCGGACGGCCGAATTCTGGTCCCATCAACCTCCAAATAGTCGAACCCGAGCCGTGCCAGCAACATCGCGCCTCCCGCAGTCGGCGCCCCCACGAGAGATCCGCCCAGAACCGCCTCGGCACCTGGGCGCAGCCGTTTCAAGCGATTGAAAGACGGGAGCATTGAACAGCTTCTGGACAATTCATTGCGAGCTACCGAAACCTACAAGCATCGCCGCCACTGTCATAGGGCCGCTTGATCGAGTCGCGACCCTAGTCCGCCGACTCCGGACTCTGGACCGTCTCGCCGGAGGCCCGCATCGCCGCCTTGAGCGTCTCGACCGTGAAGTTCGGTGCGGCGCAGAGATCGAGTATCTCGGCCTCGCGCGCCTTAATCGCGGCCGCGCGCGGCGGGATCGCCTCGACCAACTCGGGCGGGACGACGACGGCACCGTGGCGGTCGGCATGGACGAGGTCGCCCGAACGCACGGCCATGCCCGCGACCGCGACCTCGGTGCCGAACGCTTCGATATGGACGAAGGCGTGGGACGGACCAACGGACGACGCCAGGACCGGGAAGCCCTCGGCCAGCTCCTCGTGGTCGCGCAGGCTGCCGTCGGTGACCGCCCCGGCGATGCCGAGGGCGCGGTGGATCGCCGTCTGCACCGAGCCCCAGAAGGCGCCGTGACCGGCGTCGGTCCCATCCATGTCCTGGGCCACGACGATCCCAGGCATCGGCCCCTCGGCGAGATAATCAACGTAGCGGTCGCCGATTTCGAGATAGGCGTCGCCGCGCCATCGCCCCGGTGCCTTCCCGCAGATGCGCAGGGTGCGGGCATAGCCGATCATCGGCAGAGCCGACGGGTTGAATGGGACCAGGGGACGAGTGGTGTAGCCCATACCCCGGCGCGCGGGCATCAGCTCCTCGACGATGTCGCAGACGGTCGGAGTGTCGACCGCGCGCAGGGCCTCGATCGGGGCGCTCATCCGGACCGCCCCAGGACACGCTCCGTCACGTAGGCGGCGAAGGCGCCGACCAGCTCTTCGTGGTCGGAATAGCGCCCGGGCCGCCGGGCGCGCTGGGTCAGGCCGACCTGCTGCAGCTCGCAGATCTCGTTGTCCTCCACGTTCACCATGTCGAAACGATCGTAGTAGTTCTGGGCGATCTCGGCGAAATCGGCCCGCTCGGTCGTCTTGCGTGGGAAGGCATGGTTGACCATGACGAAGGTCCGCCCGGGCCCGCGCGGGGTCGCCGTGACCCACCATATCGAATCGACGGTCGCGGTGATCACCGTGTTGGGCAGCAGGATGGCGAGGTCGTGGCGCTCAACCTCCTTCTCGCCCAGGCCCTCGATGGGCGGGAAGCAGCGCTCGCCCTTGAGCACCCCCATGGTGCCAGGGAAAAGGCCGTAGAGGCTGTAGTAGTGCTCGCGCACCTCGTAGTGCCAGACCTGCATGGGGGCCACGGGCTGCAGGCTTTTGCCGTGCACCGAGGGCACGTGATAGGCCTCGACCGAGTTGTCGACGTAGCACTTCCAGTTGCACGCCAAGTCGTAGGTCTTCTGGCGGGTGAAAACCATCTCGTCCAGGCGGTAGCGGCCCAGCAAGTCCGGCAGGTCCCCCAGCGCGTCGGCCAAGGGCTCCGCCGCAGGGTCCATGGTGACGAACAGGAAGCCGGCCCATTCGTCGAGTCGGAACTCGACGAGGCCGTATCCGGCGGGATCGAAGCCCTTGGCCTGGTCCATCGACGGCGCGGCGAGCAGGGCACCCTCGGTCGAATAGGTCCAGCGATGGTAGGGGCAGACGAAGCGCCGGCAGTTGCCCTGTCCCTGGGCGACCAGCAGGCCGCGGTGGCGGCAGGCGGGCGAGAAGGCACGCACAATCCCGTCGGCGCCGCGCGCCAGCAAAACCCGCTCCTCCGCGATCTCGAAGCTGAAATAGTCGCCGGGGTCCGGGATCCGGTCGGCCCGGCCGACCAGGTGCCAGCCTCGCATGAAGATGCTCTCGACCTCGGCCGCGTACCAATCCGGCGAGAGGTAGCAGTGCGAAGGCAAGGAGGAGGCCTCGTCCACCGGACGCAGGACGTCCCGATACTGTCCGGGGTCGAGCGGGTCGGCGTTCGCGGGCGGCGTCAGCGTGTCCATCGCGGTCTCCTAACCTTGCAGCACCTTATCCAGAATCCAGCGATCGAAGCTGGCGACGGTGCCTTCCTTCCAGGACAGCGGGCCGTCGCGGCGGACGACAGAGGCGAGGCCGCGCTGCTGGATTTCGACGATCCCGAGATCCTCCTCGGCGACCAGGCGCCAACGCGCGAAGTATTTGGCCGCGTTCGCCTCGAAGTCCGGCCGGGCGACGGTCTCCCTGGGGAAGCAGTAGCCCAGGTCCAGGCGGCAGGTATCGGGGCCGGTCGGCAGGACCGTGAGCCACCAGGCGCAGTCCTGGGTGAAGCAGAACTGGGTGTTGGGATAGACCAGGGTGAAGTAGGAGCGCTCGGCCGCCTCCTCGCTCAAACCCGGGATATGGGGGAAGGCCGTCTCCTCCTTCGGCAGAACGCCGACGGCCCGCGCCCCTGGGACGTAGAGGATCTCGCACGCACCGGCGACCTCCTCGGGATAGGCCTGCTGGGTCCCGATCGAGGTGCCGTGGACGGCGGCGGTGTGGTAGTCCTCCAGCGCGTTCTCGAGCAGCAACTTCCAGTTGCAGCCGACCTCGTAGCTGTCGCGGCCGACGGTCACCATCTCGGCCAGCCTGTGGGAGGCAAACTTGGCCGGATAGCCGCCGAGATGGGTCGCAAGATCGGGCCCGCCTGCGGCGAAGGAGACGAAAACAAAGCCGTCCCAGATCTCATGCCGCACGGGGATGAGGGCGTGGTCCGCGGGCTCGAAGCCCTCGACCCCGTCCATGTGCGGCGCGGCGGCGAGGCTGCCGTCGAGAGCGTAGGTCCAGCGGTGGTAGGGACAGACGATCGCGCGGCAATTGCCCGCGCCGTGCAGCAGCGCGGAGCCACGATGGCGGCAGGTATTGCCGAAGACGCGTAGCTGTTCGTCCCGTCCCCGGAGCATGACGACCGGCCCACTCGACGTATCGCAGACCCGGTAGTCGCCCGGCTTGGCGACCTCGTCCTCGCGGCCGACGAAGAGCCAGTGGCGCAGGAAGATCGCGTCGATCTCCCGTTCCAGGAAGGCCCGCGAGGTGTAGCACCAGCGCGGCAGGGAGCGGGCCGCGCGCCCCGCACCGGCCTCGTAGTGGCGCGGGTCGAACAGGTCGTCGGGTTCGCGGAGCGGGGCGATGGCGGTCATGGCCGAACCTTCAAATCCACTTCTTGTTGTGTGGGCGAGCGCCGCCCACCGGAAATCTACTGGAGTGCTCAATATTGACGAGGCGCCAGATCAATAGTCCAATGAAATTTTCGAATAGGTTTAATAGGATTAATCAATAATGATACTGAAGCTTAACCGCCTCCGCTCCTTCGTCGTCCTGGCCGAGGAACGGCATTTCAGCCGCGCCGCTCAGCGCCTTCACATTTCCCAGCCGTCGTTGAGCCAGCAGATCCGTGCGCTCGAGGGCGAACTCGGCGTCGACCTCGTCGTCCGGGGCAGCCGGCCGACCGAGCTGACCGAGGCCGGCAGGCGCTTGTCGCGCGACGCGCGCGGCCTGCTGGCCCAGGCCAGGGCCGTGACGGAGCGGACGCGCCAGACCGCCCAGGGCAAGGTCAGCCATCTCTCGCTCGGCTTCGCCGACGACTATCGCTATGGCTTCCTGCCGCGTCTGCTGGGCGATTTCTCGATAGGCCATCCGAACGTCTATCTTCGCTCGCAGGTCGGAATGACCGGTGACCTGGGCGAGGCCGTCCACGACCGCAACCTGGATATCGCCTTCATCACACCACCCCTGGTTCCTGACATCCGGGGTCTGCGCGAGCGCGCCCTGCCGCCGGTCGAGTTCCGCGCCGTGCTGCCGAGCGGCCACCGGCTGGCCGGCGCCGGGACCATCTCCCTCGCCGCGCTTCGCGACGAACGTTTCGTCCTGCCGGCCATGGCCCATTGGACCGGCTTCTTCCGGCAGCTCGCTCGCCTGTTCGACCATGCCGGCTTCGAGCCCGCCGTGTTTCACGAGATCAACGATCCGGACCTGCTGTGCAACGTGGTCGCGGCCGGGGCTGGCGTCGGCCTTGCCACGGCAGGGTCGATGGCGACGCAGCGCGACGATCTCGCCTTTCCCCGGCTGGTCGAACCGGACGCGGAGGTCGCCCAGGTCGTGATCTGGCGCTCCGACGACGATTCCCCCCTCGTGGCCGATCTGCTGGGCATGCTCGACGCTCGCGTGTCCCGGGATAGGGTCGGGCCCGGCTAGCCGATCAGGGCGTGGGCCCGCTCCCGCAACTCCGGCACGACCTCTTCCTCGAACCAGGGGTTCTTGCGCAGCCAAAGGGTGCTGCGCCAGCTCGGATGCGGGGTCGGCAGGAAACCGGGCAGGTGGTCCCGCCAGGCGCGCACGGTGTCGGTCATGGTGCGCTTGCGCCCGCCTTCCAGGTAATAGGCCTGGGCATAGCCGCCGACCAGCAGGGTCAGTTCGACGGACGGCAGCAGCGGCCGGATGCGCGGATGCCACATCGGTGCGCATTCCGGGCGCGGCGGGTTGTCGCCGCCGCGCGGCTGCCGGCCCGGATAGCAGAAGCCCGCGGGCAGGATGGCGATGCGCGCCTCGTCGTAGAAGGTCTCGCGATCGAGGGCCAGCCACTCGCGCAGCCGGTCGCCCGAGGGGTCGTTCCAGGGAATGCCCGTCTCGTGCACCTTGGTGCCCGGCGCCTGGCCGACGATCATCAGCCGCGCCGTGGGCGAGGCCCGCAGCACCGGGCGCGGACCGAGCGGCAGATGCGCCGCACAA
>JABIRQ010000090.1 GCA_018699755.1 Rhodospirillaceae bacterium
AGCGTGCGATCCATTCGAATCGCTCAGTTCACGCCACCAGCGGCACCCTCAGGGGCGGAGTTAAGTAAGTCATGTATCGGGCCCCCGCAACCAATCCTCAAACCGCCATCCGCAGTTGCCAGTCGGTACGTGCTTGAACAAATCCTGCCCCCGCAACCAACGTCACTCGGACCCTCGTCTCGTTATCGAGGCAGGGGTCTTTGCATTGGGCGAGCCTCTTTGCCAAGCTCGGGCTCGCTGGCCTTCGCGGCGACACATGCGCGAAGTGCGGCTCATCAGAGGGGGAATCCAGACCATGTTGTCGGCCGAGGATATGTTTGCCATCCACAATCTCTATTCGAAATACAACCTGTGCAGCGACGCCGGCGACGCCGAGGGCTATGCCGAGTGCTTCACGGAGGATGCGGTGTTGACCGTCGAGCCTCAGGGCGTGACCATCGAGGGGCGCAAGGCCTTTCTCGAACACAAGACGCGCGATGCGGCCTCGCGCGGCGGGCGCTATCGGCGCCATTGGAACGGCAGCTTGATGATCGAGCCGACCGACCCGGCCACAGCCCGCGGACGGTGCTATCTGATCGCCTACAACGGCGAGCCCGGCGGGTTGCCCGAAGTCGCCGATTGCGGTGTCTACGACGATGTCGTGACCAAGGGTGCGGACGGCGAGTGGCGCTTCAGCCGGCGGGAGCTGGTCATGGACGGCACGACCTGGTCGCGGTCCTGAGCGGCGAACGGAAATGGCAAGTCAGCTTTGGAGGTTAAGCGCGCGGGAGATGGCGGCTGGCGTGGCGGAGGGTCGGTTCTCCGCCGTCGACTTGGCCGATGCCGCCTTGGCCCGGGTTGAGGATGTGAACGGCGCGGTCAACGCGATCTGCACCTTGAATCCCCAGGCGCGGGACGAAGCGGCGGCGGCCGATGCCCGACTGAAATCGGGCGCCGCGCCGCGGCCGCTGGAAGGCGTGCCCTTCGTCGTCAAGGACAACATCGAAACCAAGGGTCTGCGCACGACCTTCGGCTCGCTGACCCGCCAGGATTTCGTTCCCGAGACCGACGGGGTCTGCGTCGAACGGTTGCGCGATGCAGGGGCGGTTCTGTTGGGCAAGGGCAACACGCCCGAATTTGCCCATGACGTGGTGACCACCAATCGGATTTTTGGACCGACTCGCAACCCTTGGGATTTGCGCCGGACGGCGGGCGGGTCGAGCGGCGGCAGCGCGGCGGCGGTGTCCGCCGGCATGGTTCCGCTGTCGATCGGAACGGATCTCGGCGGTTCGATCCGCGTGCCGTCCGCGTTCAATGGACTCGTCGGGTTGCGGACCGTGCCCGGCGGCGTCCCCATCCACCCGACGGACTTCGCCTGGGACACTCTGACCTCGCATGTCCACGGGCCGATGGCGCGCTCGGTCGGCGACGTCTGCCTCGCCATGACAGTACTGGCCGGCCCGGATGCGCGGGATCCGCGCTCCTTGCGGACGGTCAAGCCGGACTATGCGGCTTGCCTCGAATCCCGTTCGCTCAAGGGCAAACGGCTGCTTTGCGTCCGAGATTTCGCCGGCGCGGTGCCGACGGAGCCGGCTGTCCTCGCGCTTGCGGAAACGGCCGTGGCACGGCTTGAGGCGCTGGGGGCGGAAGTTGTCTGGGAGGAAATTCCCCTCGACGATCTTCTCAAGATCGTCGTCGGCACCCGAGCCTTCGGCATGGTGGCGCGCTTCGGATCGGTGATCGAGACGAATCGCGACGACCTGATGGCGCAGCTCGTGAACCAGGTCGAGGGCTCGCTCAAAATGAGCTTGCGCGACGTGACCGAGGCGGAACGGCTGCGCACGGTCTATTGGAACCGCATGCGACCCTATCTCACCGAATATGACGCGATCATATCGCCGGCGACCGGCATTCCGGCCTTCCGTCTCGACGAAGCCTTGCCCACCAAGGTCGGCGGCAAGACGGTCGAGCGATTCTACGACACCTTGCTCGCTGCCTATGCCTTCACCGTCGTGGATGCGGCGGCTGTGGTTGTGCCGAGCGGCCTGACCCCGGAGGGTTTGCCGACGGGAATTCAAATCGTGGGAGGCCGGTTGTCGGAAACCGCAGCGCTGGATATCGCGGTGGCCTACGAACGGGCCTATCCGGAGTTGTTTTCCTTGCCCGACATAGACCTTGGCGTCCCGTTGTCGAACGAGGTGCGGGCGACCACCGGCGGATACGCTATCCGCTAACCAGTCGGTCTAGGCGGGCTTCAGCCAGATTTTCGTGTCGTGGAAGGCCACGCCCCCCGCCGGCGGAACCGGGTCCGCGCCGGGAGCCTCGGTGAAGATCGTGTTGAGGACGCTGGAGGCTGCGGGCGTCGCCCGATCATCGCCTCGGCCGGAACGCCGCGTCAGGCTATCGCGGATCGCAAAACTTGAGGAGCGGAGCCATACTGCATCGAACGATGCGGCAGGAGGAGGGATGCGATGGAATTGGATATCAAGGGAAAGCGCGCCTTGATCACGGGGGCGAGCAAGGGGATCGGCAGGGCCGCGGCGGAGGCCCTTGCGGAAGAGGGTTGCGATCTCGACCTCGCCGCGCGGACGGAGGGGCCGTTGACCGAATTGGTCGAAGCGCTCCGCGCCAGCGCGCAAGTCTCAGTCCGGGCCCATGTCGCGGACCTGTCCAGGGCCGGGGATCAGGCACGCCTGATCGAGGCCTGCGGTGATTACGACATTCTGATCAACAATGCGGGCTCGAACCCGGCCGGCGAGATCGACGAGGTCGATGACGAGACCTGGCGAGCTTCCTGGGATCTGAAGGTCTTCGGTTATATCAACATGTGCCGGGCGTTTTACGGCCGGATGAAGGCGCGCGGTGACGGCGTGATCGTCAACGTCGTCGGCAATTCGGGCGAGCGCATGAACGCCATGTATATCCTGGGCAGCAGCGGCAATGCCGGCCTCATGGCCCTGAGCCGGGCTCTCGGCGCCCGGTCGCCCGATTTCGGGGTGCGTGTCCTGGCCGTCAATCCGGGCCTGACGGCGACCGATCGCGGCCAGCGCATGTTGCGCATGTGGAGCGAGCAGAAATACGGGACGCCCGATCGCTGGCGGGAATTCGAGAAGGAGCTGAACCTGCCCTTCGGGCGCATGGGGACGTCGCGCGAGGTCGGGGACGTGATCGCTTTCCTGGCATCGCCCCGGGCATCCTACGTCTCGGGCACGGTGGTCACGGTCGATGGCGGTGCGACGAACCGAAACTTCTAGGCGGCACCGACGCGACGGCAGGCCGCATCGACCGCGCGCAGCGTATCTTCCATTTCGGCGTCGCCGTGGGCCGTGGTGACCAGACGTCGCCCACCGGGAAACAGATGCACGCCATTGCGGATCAGTTCGGTGTCGAAAGCCTTGATGCGCTTCGCGTCGGCGGCCAGGGAGTCGGCATGGTTGCGGTGCGGCCGATCAGCGAAGGCAAGGTGCCAGAAACTGCCCAACCCGTCGACGACGGCCGGCACGGAATGGCGTTCGAGAAGGCCGCGCACCTCGGCCCGCAAGGTGTCCGACCAGGCGTTGAGGCGGTCGTAGACGCCCGGCTGCCGTAGCGCCTCCAGGGCTGCCAGACCGGCCGCGGCGGCGAGAGCCATGCCGTGATGGGTGCCGTTGATCAGCACATGGTCCGCGAGATCGCCTCGCCCGGTATCGGCGAGGGAGAGAATTTCGGCGCGACCGGCGACCGCGCCGATGGGCAGGCCGCCGCCCATGATCTTCCCCAGGCTGGCGAGGTCGGGGATCACGCCGAAATGCTCCTGGGCGCCGCCATAGGCCAAGCGGAAGCCCACGATGACCTCGTCGAAGACGAGCAGCACGCCGTTGTCGTCGGCGATGCGGCGCAGGCCTGGCAGGAAGTCGGGCAGGGGAAAGACGCCGCCGCGCTGGATCGGATCGACGATGATCGCGGCCAGCTCCCGACGATGCTCGCGGACGATTCTCTCGACGGCTTCGAGATCGTTATAGGGTGCGATCAAGACGGTTTCCTCGACCGCATGGGCTACGCCGAGGCTGTCGCTTTCACCGACCGCGCTGTTGGAGCGCGCCCGGCGCGCGGTGTTCATCTGCACCGCGTCGTGGTTGCCGTGATAGGCGCCTTCGAACTTGAGAATGCGGTCGTGGCCCGTGAAAGCCCGCGCAAAGCGCAGGGCGTACTGGGTCGCTTCGGATCCGGTGGTGGTGAGCACGACCTTCTCGGCGGAGGGCACGGCTTCGGCGATGGCTTGGGCCAGGCGCAAGGTCGGCACGCTGGGCGTCGAAAAGAACAACACGCCCTCGCCGGCTTGGTGGCGGATCGCCGCCGTCACCGCGGGATGGCCATAGCCCAGGATCAGGGCGCCGGCGCCGGCGAGATAATCCACATAGGCGCGGCCCTCGGTGTCGAAAATGCGCGCCCCTTCGCCGCGGGCCGCAACGAAGCGGACGTCACGCGGCAACCCGCCACGACCCAACAGCCCGCCCGGCAGCAGCCGATCCGCTTCGGCGAGCCAGTCTTTCGCCCCTTCCGGCGTCTGGTCTTGCACATGGTTCGGGCGTGTTTCCATGACAGCCTCCCGGCTAGAGCTTCGGCCTAATAGCTGCGCGGCATGCCGAGGTCGTGCTGGGCGATGAAGTTGAGAATCATCTCCTCGCTGATCGGGGCAAACTTGAAGAGGCGCGCGTCGCGCCACAGGCGCTCGGCATGCATCTCCTTGGCGAAGCCCATGCCGCCCATGGTCTGCATCGCCCGCTCGGTCGCTTTCGCCAGGGCCTGCGCGCCGATCAGCTTGGCGGTGTTGGACTCGCTGCCGTAGGGCAGGCCCTGGTCGTGCAGCCAGGCCGCCTTGAGGTTCATGAGGCGGGCGCATTCCAGTTCGGCGTGGCATTGGGCGAGGGGGAACTGCAGG
>JABIRQ010000088.1 GCA_018699755.1 Rhodospirillaceae bacterium
ACGGCGATATAGCCGCCGCCGACGATGGCGATGCGCTTGGGCAGGGCCTTCAGGTCGAACGCCTCGTCCGAGGTGATGCCGAGTTCGGCACCGTCGATCTCCGGCTTGGTGGGGCGTCCGCCAGTGGCTACCAGGATGTGGCGGGCGGTATAGCGCTCGCCGTCGACCTCGACCGTGTTCGGCGCGGGAATCGTGCCGCGGCCTCGGATGACTCGGACCCCGGCATTGTCCAGCAGAGTGTCGTAGATCCGGTTGAGGCGGGTGAGTTCCTTTTCCTTGGCCGCGACCAGCTTGGGCCAGTCGAAACTCGGCATGGCCTCGGACCAGCCGAAACCCTGGGCGTCCTCGAACTCTTCCGAGACATGCGAGGCGTAGACATAGAGCTTCTTCGGGATGCAGCCGCGGTTGACGCAGGTGCCGCCCATCCGGTCGTCCTCGCAGACCGCGACCCTCGCACCGAGCCCGGCGGAGATCCGGGCCGCGCGCACGCCGCCCGAGCCGGCGCCGATGACGAACAGATCGAAGTCGAACTCGGCCACGCCGCTTCTCCCGCCGTTGGTGATGTCCAAAAGTTAAGAGGCCCTCGCCCCGAAACAAGAGCGAGGGCCTCCCAAGGTGTGATCCTTGCGTGGGAAGCGGTCAGACGCCGCCCATGCTGACGTATTTCAGCTCGCAGAAATCGTCGATGCCGTAATGCGAACCCTCGCGGCCGATACCCGATTCCTTGACACCGCCGAAGGGCGCGACCTCGGTCGAGATGATGCCGACATTGAGGCCGACGATGCCGTATTCCAGCCCCTCGGACACGCGCCAGGCGCGGCCGATATCCCGGGTGTAGAAATAGGACGCGAGGCCGTAGGGCGTGTCGTTCGCCATGCGCACCACTTCCTCTTCGTTGTCGAAGCGGAAGAGCGGGGCCACGGGACCGAAGGTCTCCTCATGGCTGATCTTCATGTCGCTGGTCGTCTCGGCCAGGATGGTCGGCTGGAAATAGCTGCCGCCCATCTCGTGGCGCTTGCCGCCGGCGACGATCCGCGCACCCTTGGCCACGGCGTCGGCGATATGCTCTTCCGCCTTCTCCACCGCCGCCATGTCGATCAGCGGGCCTTGGGTCACGCCGTCCTCGAGCCCGTTGCCGACGCGCAAGGCGCTGACCGCCTGACTGAGGCGGGCCGAGAAGTCCTCGTAGACGCCGTTCTGGATATACATCCGGTTCGCGCAGACGCAGGTCTGGCCCATGTTGCGGTACTTGGACTGCATCGCGCCCACGACCGCCTCGTCGAGATCGGCGTCGTCGAAGACGATGAAGGGGGCGTGGCCGCCCAGTTCCATCGAGACCTTCTTCACCGTGCTGGCGCATTGCTCCATCAGCAGCTTGCCGATCTCGGTTGAGCCGGTGAAGGTCAGCTTGCGGACAATCGGGTTCGAGGTCATCTCGCCGCCGATACCCTTGGCCGAGCCGGTCACGACGTTAAACACGCCCTTGGGAAAGCCCGCGCGCTCGGCCAGTTCGGCCAGGGCGAGAGCGGAATAGGGCGTCTGGGTCGCCGGCTTGGCGACCACCGGGCAGCCGACGGCCAGGGCCGGGGCGCATTTCCGGGTGATCATGGCGTTGGGGAAGTTCCACGGCGTGATCGAGGCGACGACACCGATCGGCTCCTTCGTCACCACGATGCGCCGGTCGCCCGCCGGGCTCGGGATGATGTCGCCGTAGACGCGCTTGGCCTCTTCCGCGAACCACTCGACGAAGGACGCGCCATAGGCGATCTCGCCCAACGACTCGGCCAACGGCTTGCCCTGCTCGAGGGTCATCAGCTTGGCCAGGTCTTCCTGGTTCTCCATGATCAGGTTGAACCATTTGCGCAGGATGGTGCTGCGCTCCTTGGCGGTCTTGGCGCGCCAGGCCGGCCAGGCCCGGTTCGCCGCCTCGATCGCGCGCCGGGTCTCGTCCGCGCCCATCTTGGGGATTGTGCCCATCACGCTGTCATCGGCCGGGTTGTTGACCTCGACCGTCTCGCCGCTATCCGCGTCGACCCATTCGCCGTCGATATAGCACTGCTGGCGGAACAGGCTTTTGTCCTTGATGTCCATCGCTCTTCCCTCGTTCGTTATCGTTTCGCCCCGCCGAACCGGCCGGTGGGGCCGCGTATACGCACAAAACCAATCCAGACCGCAATATAGGTCGCGGAATCGCGGCTGTTAACCGGCCGTCAATTGGCGGTGAAATTCCGTGAAGTCGTACATGGAATTGCAGGTGAAATCGGGCTTGTTCTCGCCTTCCGGCGGCTTGGTCGCACCCCAGCCCGGCCTGTCGTGGCGCCGGTCGATCCAGCAGGTCGCAAGGCCGGCCGCCCTGCCGGGCACGATGTCATGGGTCACGCTTTGCGCCGTGTGCAAGATCTCGTCCTTCTCGACGCCGAGCACGGCGCAGGCTGCGATCACGGCATCGAAATTGCGCGGATCGGGCTTGTAGGAGCCGACATCCTGGGCGGTGACGACGGCGTCGAAATGCACGCCGAGGCGCTTGTTGCTGGCCGCGAAGGAGACCCGGTCGACGTTGGAGAGGATGACCAGCTTATAGTGGTTCTTGAGATAGCGCAGGGCGTCGGCCGTGTCCGGAAAGGCCGGCCAGCGCGGGACGGAACGGCCGAACTCCGTCGCCGCCACCTCGTCCGCCGCCCCGAGATAGTCGGCCTGCAGGGCCAGATGCACGGCCTTCAGCACCTCGGGATAGAGCAGGGCCGGATCGGCCTGTTCGATGCGGTATTCTTGCGCGCCGAAGGCTTCGAGCATTTCGTCCCGGCTCGCCTCGATCCCGTTCTCGAAGGCCCAGATGCGCAGCTCGTCCGCGATCCCGGTCTCCCAGTCGATCAGGGTGCCGTAGCAATCGAAGGTCAGCGCCTTGTAGTCGGAGATTTTCATGGTAGCCCTCGCCGTTTCGCCCGGATCATCGCCTAGAACACCGACAGCCCGCTGCTCGTCGTGAAAATCGCCAGGGCCGCCGTGCCCGCAAGGGAACTGCCCGTTTCGTCCAGTTCGGGCGACCAGACGCAGGCCGACAGGCGGCGCGGCAACACACAGGCGATGGCGCCGCCCACGCCGCTCTTGGCCGGCAGGCCGACCCGATAGGCGAAGCCGCCGGAGGCATCGTACATGCCGCAGGTCATCATCAGCGAGTTGATTCGCTTGGCATGGCGCACGGCGTATTCCGGCGCGCCGGTCTCCGGATTCACGCCCCGGTTGGCGAAGGGCAGGAAGGCGCGGGCGAGGTCCCGGGCGCTCATCGCGATGGCGCATTGGTGGAAATAAAGGTCGAGCACCGCCTCGACGTCGTTCTCCAGATTGCCCAGGGACTTCAGGAAATTGGCCAGCGCCCGGTTGCGAAAGCCGGTCTCGCGCTCGCTCTCCGCCACCTCAGGATCGTAGGCCACGGCAGGGTTGCCGGAGAGCCGGCTAAGATGGTCCAGGATCAGGGTCTTGGGGTCGTCGTGACGGGACAGCAGGGTATCGGCCACGACCAGCGCGCCGGCATTGATGAAAGGATTCCGCGGGATGCCGTGCTCATATTCGAGCTGGACCAGGGAATTAAACGCGTTGCCCGAAGGTTCGCGACCGACCCGGCTGAAAAGCCGGGGCCCGACCGCGGTCATCGCCAGGGACAGGGTGAAGACCTTGGAAACGCTCTGGATCGAAAAGGGTTCGTCCGCGTCGCCCACGGCCGCCTCGCCCCCGCCACCGGCACCACGGCCATGGCGAATTTCGCGGGATCGACTCGGGCCAGAGCCGGGATGTAATCGGCCACCTTGCCACGCCCGAAATAGGGCCGCACCCGGCGACGAATGTCCTCGAGCAGGGGTTGGAAGTCCGTTCCGGTCGCCGCCATGCCCGCCATCCCCGCCGATCTATTCGACCGTCACGCTCTTGGCCAGGTTGCGCGGCTGGTCCACGTCGGTGCCCTTGAGAACGGCCGTGTGATAAGCGAGCAGCTGAATGGGAATCGCGTAGAGGATAGGCGCGACGACCGGATCGACGGTGGGCAGCTCGATCGTCGCCGCCGCCATCTTGCCCAGCTTCGCGATCCCCGCCTTGTCGGACAGGAAGATGACGCGGCCGCCCCGGGCCATGACCTCCTGCATGTTAGAAGCCGTCTTGTCGAACAGCTCGTCCGAGGGGGCGATCACGATGACCGGCACCGTCTCGTCGATCAGGGCGATGGGGCCGTGCTTCATCTCGCCCGCGGCATAGCCCTCGGCGTGGATATAGCTGATTTCCTTGAGCTTGAGCGCGCCTTCGAGCGCGATGGGAAAGCCCGTGCCGCGCCCGAGATAAAGCACGTCGCGCGCCTCCGCCACCTCGGCCGCGAGGTCGCGCAGGGCGTCGTCGTGGTTCAGCACCTCGTTGGTGCGTTCCGGCACCTCGCTCAGCGCCTGGCACAGGGCGGCCTCGCGGGCGCCGTCGATGGCGCCCCGGCGCGCCGCCATGTGGATGGCCAGACAGGCGAGCACGGTGAGCTGGGTGGTGAAGGCCTTGGTCGAGGCGACGCCGATCTCCGGCCCCGCCAGGGTCGGCAGCACGATATCGGATTCCCGCGCGATGGTGCTTTCCGGCACGTTGACGACCGAGACGATCTTCTGGCCCTGGGACTTGGCGTAGCGCAAGGCGGCCAGGGTGTCCGCCGTCTCGCCCGATTGCGAGACGAACAGGGCGATCCCGCCGGCCGGCATCGGGCCCTCGCGATATCGGAACTCCGAGGCCACGTCGATTTCCATGGGCAGGCCGCAGAGCCGCTCGATCCAGTATTTCGCGACCATGCCGGCATAGAAGGCGGTGCCGCAGGCGCTCATAGTCACCCGGGTCACCTCGGCGGGATCGAAGGGCAGGTCGGGCAGAACGATGCGCCGGGTCGCGTTGTTGAAATAACGGTTCAAGGTGTCGCCGATGACGGCCGGCTGCTCGTAGATTTCCTTGAGCATGAAGTGGCGG
>JABIRQ010000466.1 GCA_018699755.1 Rhodospirillaceae bacterium
CGACCGCCTGGCGGCCTTCCTGATGGCGGAGGCCGCGGACAAGGGCCATCCGATCGCCCAGTACCGCCTCGCCCAGTTGATCCTGGCGGAAGCCGAAGCGGCCGATCACCTGCTGGCCGGGTTGAGCTATCTTCACGAAGCGGCCGCGCGCGGCGTGGTCGAAGCCCAGGTCGATCTCGGTCAACGCTACCTGGCGGGCCGCGACATGGCCCCCGACGACGTGAAGGCTTTCTATTGGCTCAGCCGGGCCCACGAGGCAGGGGCCGACGTCGCCTTCTTTCTCGGCGATTTGAGCGCTGCGTTGAGCCCCGCGGACCGGGCGACGGCGGACGGCTGGCAGGCCGCCCGACAGTATCCGCCCCTCTAGGGCGCTCTAGGGAAGAAAGATCCGCCGCGAGTGGACGATCCCGTGCTTCCGGCCCCTAAGGGAACAGCGGCTCCTGCGACAGGCCGGCCGTCTCGGGCAGGCCGGTTGCCAGGTTCATATTCTGGATCGCCTGGCCCGACGCGCCCTTGACCAGATTGTCGGTGACCGACAGCAGGATGGCCCGGCCCGGCGCCCGGTCGGCGACGACGCCGATCAGGCAGAGGTTGGAGCCGCGCACATGGCGCGTGTGCGGCACCCCGCCCTCGGGCAGGACATGGACGAAGGGCTCGGCCCCGTACCGGCCCGACAGGGTTGCGCGCAGATCGTCCGCCGTGGCGCCCTTGGCCAGGCGCACGTAGATCGTCGACAGGATGCCACGATTCATGGGCATCAGATGCGGCGTGAAACTCACCGTGACCGGGCCGCCCGCCGCCTCGCTCAGGCCCTGCTCGATTTCCGAGGAATGGCGGTGCTTGGCGATGCCATAGGCGTGGATGCCCTCGCTGACCTCGGCAAAAAGGTTGGCCTCCTTGGCGCTGCGCCCCGCCCCGGTGACCCCCGACTTGGCGTCGATGATGATGTCTTC
The DNA here is from genome assembly GCA_018699755.1 of Rhodospirillaceae bacterium. Taxonomy (GTDB): domain Bacteria; phylum Pseudomonadota; class Alphaproteobacteria; order CADEGL01; family CADEGL01; genus JABIRQ01. The sequence goes on from JABIRQ010000466.1 coordinate 954, forward strand.
CGATTCGATCTGCCCCGCCTCCAGCAAGGGGATAAGAGGCAGTTGCGAGGTTGTCGGATAACAGCCCGGATTGGCGATCAGCCGCGCGCCCTTGACCGCCTCGCGCTTGAGTTCGGTCAGGCCGTAGACCGCCTCGGCTTGCAGCGCCGGGGCCAGATGCTCGTGGCCGTACCACTCGGCATAGGTCGCCGGGTCCGCGAGGCGGAAATCGGCCGACAGATCGACGATCTTCAGATGCTCCGGCAGCCCCGCGATGATCTCCTGAGTCGTGCCGTGGGGCAGGCAGCAATAGACCGCGTCCAGCGCCGACCAATCGACCTCCTCGATCCGCACCATGGTCGGCAGATCCAGGCGGGCCAGATGCGGGAAGACGGAGCCCAGGGTCTCCCCCGCCCGGCGGTCGGCCGTCAGGACACGGATTTCGGTCTGCGGATGATGGGCGAGCAGACGCACCAGCTCCGCCCCGGTGTAGCCGCTGGCCCCCAGGATGGCGACCCGGACCTTGTTGGTCGGCTCGGTCATGGCGCTGCTCCTTCTCGAATCTGCGCGCTGTATAACGCCTGAGGCGGACGGACGGAAGGGCACGCCGGGGAGCTACTGCGCCAAGCCGGCGGACCTGAGGCCGCTGAGAAAACGCTCCTCGAACGCCTGGCTGTTGTAGGGCAGGACCTGGAGGAGATGCTCGACGGAGAAGGTCGGGTTGATGTTCGTCAACTCGGCCCATATCCGGCGGGCCGCCTCGATCTGGCCGGTCAGGCCGTAGAGGGAGGCCAGGAACGCGCGCGTCGTGTCCGAGCGCGGCGTCTGGACCAGCCGCGCCCGGAACGTCGCCTCGGCATCCGCGTACCGTCCCAGCATGAACTGGGCACGGCCGAGGAATTGTAGCGCGACGTGATACTGCGGGTCGAGCCTGAGGGCCTGTCGCAACGGCCCAATCGCGCCCTCGTGCCGGCCGGCATAGTCCCGAATCGAGCCGAGCGCGGCGAGAGCCCCGGCGTAGTTGGGATCGAGCGCAATCGCCCGCTCCGCGGCCAGCTCGGCCTCGTCGAGCTCGCCTCGCCACATCTGTGCCAGCGCCAGGGCGTGATATGCCTGCGGATCGTCCGCATCCACCGCAAGAGCCTGCCGAGCGAAGTCGAGCGCCCGGTCCAGGTGGCCGGGGCCGGCACCGTTCCAACCGTTTACATGTTCCAAGCTGTGGAGCAGCGAGAGCATCGCGTAGGCGGGCGCCAATTCCGGATCGATCGCGATGGCCCGTTCCAACATGCCACGAGCTTCCTGCGAGGCATCGGCGGTGAAGCCGTAGGACACCGTCCGGGCACGCACGAGAAGGTCATATGCCTCCGGATCGACTTTGCTGCGTCCTTCGCGGCGTCTTTGCTCGCCGGGTGTCAGCGCCACCCGGAGTGCGGCCACGATCTCCCGCGTTACCTCGTCCTGCACGGCGAAGATGTCCTCGAGATCGCGATCGAACCGCTCGGCCCAGATATGGCCGCCGCTCGCCCCTTCGATAAGCTGGGCGTTGATCCGGACCCGTCCGCCGGCTTTTCTGACGCTGCCTTCGAGCACATAGCGCACACCCAGATCGCGGCATACCTGGCGGATATCGGGGCGGTGGCCCTTGTATGAAAAGGAAGAGTTGCGGGCGATCACCATCAGGCCAGAAATCTTGGAAAGGTCCGTGATGATGTCCTCGGCGATGCCGTCGGCGAAATATCCCTGCTCCGGATCGCCGGACATGTTGTCGAAGGGCAGCACGGCGATCGAGGGTTTGTCCGACAGCGACGGTGGCTCCGGCGAGTCGGCCGATTGCGGAGACGCAGCGGCGGAAGACCCGATCCAACGCCAGACCCGGACCGGCCGGGCGACGTTCTTGACCGCATGTTCGCCGGAATCCTCGAACGCAGCCGACAACTTGCCCCGGACCTGATCATGGACGCTGGCCGAGAGCGCCACGCCGCCCGGCTCGCAAAGCCCTTCCAGGCGGGCGGCAAGGTTGACCCCGTCGCCATGGATGGTGTCGCCGTCGACGATCACCTCGCCGAGATTGACGCCAATCCGGAGCTGCATGCGCCGATCGCCGGAAACCTCGGCATTCTGCACCGCCAGGTCCTGCTGCACGCCGATGGCGCATTCGACCGCGGCGACCGCGCTCGCGAACTCGACGAGGATGCTGTCGCCCGCGGTTCCGACCACGCGGCCGTTATGTCTCCCGATCCAAGGCGCCCAAAGGTCCTGCCGGTGCACCTTCATCATGGCGAGCGTCACCGCCTCGTCGGCCTCCATGAGGCGCGTGTAGCCGACCACGTCGGCTGCGAGGATGGCCGCCAATTTGCGTTGAACCGTTTCGGACATGGTGGAACTCTACCGGAGTCGCTCTGCGACGGGAACGACACTCATCGGCACCGGCTCGCTTCGCGGCCTCAACGGAACGCGCAGCCCGCCCTTGCGCGCGCAGAAGGCCCTCCCTAACGTCGCCCGATCCGCCCAGCCGCATGCGAGAGTCATGCCCAAAGCCCTGCCCCAACCACCCCTCGCCTGCCGCTTCGCGCGCAAACTCGGCCATGGTTCGGATTTCAAGGGCAAGGACCGGCTGCTGCGCCTGCTCTGCGACCCGGACAGGATTGCGGATACGCCTTTCGCCGCGCCCTTCTGGGACGGCCAGACCTATCGCGGCAATCTGGCCGTGCTGATGGACTGGTGGGTCTATGTCTATGGCGGCTACGAGATCGGCCTGATCGAGGCGATCCGCGCCATCGCCGCCGAACTGCCCCGCCCGTCCGCCTTCGTCGATATCGGCTTGAATGCGGCCCATCACAGCCTGGCCGTGTGCCGCCGCTTCGACCGGGTGATCGGCTTCGAGGCCCATCCCGAGGTCTTCGCCCAGGCCGGACGGCGCCTCGCTGAGAATGGGATCGAGAATGCCGAACTTCTGAACATGGCGGTCGCGGACAAGGCCGGCATCCTGACCCTGCACACCTTCGAGGACGGCGCGCATAACCGCGGCACATCGACCCTGGTGGGCAAGCGGTTCGCGGGGGGGCGGGAAATCGCCGTCCCCGCCGTGGCCCTGGACGATTCCTACATCCGCGCCCGGCTTGACCCGTTCGCCGCCCTCTTCCTCAAGATCGACGTGGAGGGGGCAGAGCATCTGGTGCTTGCCGGGGCCCGGCGCCTGATCGCGGAGAAGCGCCCGGTGATCTATTGCGAGACCGACGGCCCGGTCAAGCTGCGCCCGCTCGTTGAAGCCGATTACCGCCTCCAGCCCGTGCGCGGCTACTACAAGCGTCTGCGCCTCCTGCCGCCGGGGCGGGAGGACACGATGGACTGGCTGTGTTTTCCGGCCGAACGAGAGGACCTCCTCGGCGTCCTGCGCCGGCAAGCCTTCGTCTCCGGTTGAGAACGGACCGGCTTGCGGCGCGGGCTTGGCCCGTTTCGTGCGAGTAACGATTCAGAGCCGCGACGGTTCTCCGCTATCGTCGCGCGACGTCATTTCGGAGTAAGCCTGCCATGTCCCGCACACATCTCGACCGTCGCCGTTTCCTGAAGGCCGCCCTGTTCGCTTCGGGCGCCTTGGCCCTGTCGCCGGTCGGCCAGGCCCGGGCCCAGGCCCTGAAGGGGGTCAAGGTGGTGGTCGTGGGCGCGGGCCTGTCCGGCCTCGCCGCGGCCAAGTCCCTCGTCAACCAGGGTGCCGAGGTCGTGGTGGTCGAGGCCCGCGACCGGATCGGCGGGCGTATCCTGACCGACTTCTCGATGGGACCGCCCTTCGAGGTCGGCGCCGGCTGGATCCACGGTCCGTCATCGGACAATCCGGCGCGCCAGCTCGCCGACGCCGTCGGATCCAAATACGTCATCACGGTGGATGACAACCAGACCGTCTTTACGCAGGACGGCGAGGAGATATCCGAGGAGGACCTCGAGGAGGCCGACGAGGAATGGGCCGAGATTCTGGAATGGATCGACGAGAACCTGGAGGAGAACGATTCGCGCAGCCTGGCCCAGGTGCTGAACGCCCGCTTCCCGGAGGCTTTGAAGGATCCCCTGCTGCGCTGGGCCTTCACGGCCTATAGCGAGTTCCAGGACGGGGCGCCGATGGAGGACGTCTCGGCCGTCTATCGCGACGACGACAGCGCCTTCTCGACCCCGGACGTGGTCATCACCACCGGCTACACGCCGATCCTGGCGCCCATCGCCAAGGGTTTGGACATCCGCCTCAAGACCGTCGTCTCGGCCGTCAATTACGGCGACGACGGCGTGACCGTCGAGACCTCCGGCGGATCATTCGAGGGCGACTATTGCATCTGCAGCGTGCCCCTCGGCGTGTTGAAGGCGAAGAAGATCGCCTTCGATCCGGCGCTGCCGTCGGAATACCGGACGGATATCGGCAAGATCGGCTTCAACTCGGTCACCAAGATCGCCTTCAAATTCGACAAGGCCTTCTGGGACGTGGAGACTCAGTATTTCGGCATCATGACCGAGACCAAAGGCCGCTGGTGCTATTGGCTGAGCTATCGCACCTTCACGGACGAGAACATCCTGCTGGGCCTGTCGGTCGGCGCCTACGCGCCGGTCGCGGACCGCATGTCCGACGCCGCGATGGCCAAGGACGCGCTGGAGGTCCTGCGCGGCGTCTGGGGCGACGCGGTGGGCCAGCCGGTCCAGACCCTGACCACCCATTGGTCCACGGACCCCTATGCCCTGGGCGCCTATTCCTATCCGCGCCCGGGCGCCACGCCGGGCGACTATGAGACCCTGACCAAGCCCGTCGAGGACCGTTTGTTCCTGTGCGGCGAACACACCAGCTTCGAGTACAAGGCGACCACCCATGGCGCCTATATCTCCGGCCTGCGCGCCGCCGAACAGGTGATCGACGAGGCCGGTTGAGAAGACGAGCACGGAAGTCTCCGGGGCCCGCAAAAACTTCAACCCTGTGACGAACTATGACTTCGGCTAAAAAAGATAAAATTCGAGCATTGCTGAAAAGTATCGAAACGGGCGACCCTGGACCGGTCGCTGTGGTCGATGAGGAGAAATATATTCAGCACAATCCTCAGACCCAAGAAGGCAGCGAGGGGCTAGCCGTCTTGTTTCAACGGCTTTCCAAGACATCTCCACGAGTAAACATCGTGCGCGCCTTCGAGGATGGTGAGTTTGTTTTCGCACATACAGAGTACGATTTTTCGCGCAGAAATATTGGATTTGAAGTGTTTCGCTTTGACGACGGTCGGGCCGTGGAACACTGGGACAATATACAGGAAAGGAAGGGACCAAACTGTTCGGGCCGCAGTATGGTGGACGGCCCCACCGAAGCCGTTGACCATGAACTTACTGAAAGCAACCGTGCCTTCGTGAACTCTTTCGTCGAAACCGTCCTCGTCGACAAGCGACTCGACCGGCTTAAGGATTTTATCGTCACGGACGCTTACGCCGAACACAATCCGCGACTTGCGGATGGCGCTACCACTCTAAAGCGCGCATTGGAAAATTCCGACAATGGCCACAGGCTCATAGACTATCATCGAATCCATCGTGTTTTGGCCGAAGGAAATTTCGTGCTTTGCATCAGCGAGGGCTACTTTGGCGGTAATCATTCCGCCTTCTACGACCTCTTTCGAGTCGCTGAAGGTGGACTGGTAGAGCATTGGGATACCACTGAGAAAATTGCCCCTCGGGAGGAGTGGAAAAACAGCAACGGCAAATTCTAACGCCCAAACTATATGTATCAATACGCCGAGAATTTCCTTTTTGAATGTCGGCTCTGGGTAAGAAGGTGACCAATGTCCATTTATCGGTCCAAGTCCGAAAATGGGCGTCGAGCAGGCCACATTCTCAACATGCCAATGCGGCGTCCCCACTATCGAGAACGCCGCATAATTTATTGATTTAGTTTTATTTATTCAGATTAACGCTTCGAGAACTGGAAGCTGCGGCGGGCCTTGGCGCGGCCGTACTTCTTGCGCTCGACCACGCGCGAATCGCGGGTCAGGAAGCCGCCCGCCTTCAGCACGCCGCGAAGCTCGGGCTCGTACAGGAGCAGCGCCTTGGAGATGCCGTGGCGGACCGCGCCGGCCTGGCCGGACAGGCCGCCGCCGCGCACCGTGCAGACGACATCAAACTGGCCGGTGCGCGCGGCCGCCTGAAACGGCTGATCGATCATCATGCGCAGCACGGGCCGGGCGAAATAGGTCTCGAAGGTGCGGCCGTTGACCGAAATCTGGCCCTTGCCCGGCTTGATCCAGACCCGGGCGACCGCATCCTTGCGCTTGCCGGTGGCGTAGGAGCGGCCGAGATCGTCGCGCACGGGTTCGCGCGGGCTATCCTCCTGGGGCATCTCGCCGGCCACGCTGGCCGGGCGGCCCAGGGCCTCGCCGAGCGCGTCGCCCAGGGTGGCGCCGCCCTCTTCCGCCGGAGTCGTCGTGTCGGAATCGGCCATAACTAGGTCCGCCTGCTGTTCTTGGGGTTCATCGCCGCGATGTCGAGCGGCTCGGGGCTCTGGGCCGTATGCGGATGCTCGGGCCCGGCATAGACGCGAAGGTTCCTGTAGATCTGACGGCCCAGCACGCCCTTGGGCAGCATCCGCTCGACCGCCTTCTCCACCACCCGCTCGGGATGGGCGCCGGTCAGGATCTGCTCCGCCGTGCGGTTCTTGATCCCACCGGGATACCCGGTATGCCAGTAATAGCGCTTGTCCGCGCGCTTGGAATTGCCGGTCAGGTGCACCTTCTCCGCGTTCACGATGACGACGTTGTCGCCGCAATCCATATGCGGGGTGAAGCTCGGCTTGTGCTTGCCGCGCAGGCGCATGGCCACGATCGAGGCCATGCGGCCGAGAACCAGGCCCTCCGCATCGACCAGAAACCACTTTTTCTCGATATCCGCCGGTTTGGCGTTGTAGGTCTTCATAACGGCTCCCAGGCTCTTCCGGTCGCGGCGCGGGGGCCGGCGACCTCTTTTCGAAGCGGCGCGGAGTATGGGAAGCCGGCCGGGACCTGTCAACACATGTTTTCACCCGCGCGAGCGATTTCTCGCGTTATTTCAAACAATTAGGCGTGCGGTATCATATTACCGCATCATTCCGTTTCCGAATCTCCCGGCGGCACCGAATAGGTGCCCGTGACATGGGCCACGGGCTCGTCCATCCCCTCCGAGAAGACATCGACCTCGATCACCACGAGGCGCCGCCCGGCCTTCAAGCTCCGTCCCCTGGCCACCACGTCGCCCGGCCTGGGCCGGCGCAGAAAGTTGATGTTGAGGCTGGTGGTGACAGCCAGCGGCACCCGCCCGACCTCGGACAGAGTGACCGCATACATGGTGAAATCGGCCAGGGCCATCATGGCGGGCCCCGAGACCGTGCCGCCAGGCCGCAAGTGCCGGTCGCTGGCGGGCAGGCGCACCGCCGCTCGGCCCCGCTCGATGCTCTCGACCCGGAAATCGTAATCGGCGGCGAAGGGCGCGGCTTCCTCGACCAGTGTCTCGAATTCCGCGACCGTGATCCGGCTCTCGCTCATGGCCGACCCTGATAAGTGCGGAGCGTGGCGGTGGCAAGCGCGAAGGGCGCAGCGCAACCGCACGCGTCGCAGACACGCCAAGCCGAAACGGCCAGGATTAGCCGATCAACGGGACAATAAGATCAGGGCCAGGAGCAGAAAAAGAAAGAAATCGAGAAGGATCAAAATCCCGCCGGAACGCTCGTTTCCGGCCGTGTCAGGCCGCTGTTCCGGATCCCGAACCGGGCATCCGACGAAGGGTTTCCACCTTTTCAGGATCGGTTTCTTCGCACCTCTATCGGCACAGGAACTCTGCATCGGTACCATTCATTGGATATGGGGACGCGAATTGCGCGCGCAAGCAGTAGGCGTCCGCCCTCATCATCGACGCGAAATGACCGACGACCGGCGCTTCTTGCGCGATGGCCGCTGGTGCACGACGACCCGAGGCTACGGCTCCTCGAGTTTCTCCTGCTTCCGCTCCCCGGCGGGCTTCTCGGGCTGCGACTGATCACCCCACTCGCCGCCCGAAAAGACTCGCCCGAAGAAGGTTTGGTCCAGGCGGGTGGGCCGGTAGGGACCGTCCGCGGTCTCGTCGCGGCGCGCGTTGTGAAGATTGTTCGCCGCCTCGTCCCTGCGCGCGTTGCGAAGAAAGAACAAGAACGGCGAGAGGAACAGAATGCTCAACAGCGCCAACAGTCCCGGATTGGGTCCGATGTCCCGACGGACTCCCCATGGCTTCCGGCCCGTGTCCATCACCTCGTCATCGGGAAGGTCGAGACCCACGAAGGGCCGCCATTTTTTCATCCTTGCCTCCCCCTGCCGCCACCCTCGTCGTCCTTCTCCTCCCACTCGCTTCCCGAAAAGGCGCGGCCGAGGCCGGTGCGGTCGAGCCAGCCTTCTTGGAATTGCCGGTCGACCTCCACCTTCATCGCACCCCGCGGCATGAAGGACGCGATCAGAATCGCGATCACCACCCAAGCTGCGGATAACCAGATCAGCGAACCCCGCTCAAATCCGAATCGGACCACGATCTCGTAGGACAACCACGGCGAAGCCAGCATCCATATGGCGGGAACGGCGATGCGAAGATAATAGGCCGTGGTACCCTTATCGGACGCCAGAAGAGCGGAATTGCATGCCGCACAACGAAATCGCGCTCCACCCCACCAGGCTATGCGCCTGGGAACCGCGATGTGTTGCCCGCAATCGGGGCATTCGTGCTGCTTTGCACGAACTCGTGCCATCGCACCACTCCTTCCGGGTCCATAACGCGCACGTTAGGCCGCAACGATGCCAGAATCGACCGACCCCTCGAATTCCGCGACCGTGATCCGGCTCTCGCTCATGGCCGACCCTGATAGGCGCCGCGCGGGATGGCCGCAAGGAGATGTGAGATGGCCGGCGTCAAGGGTGCGGAAGGCCTGGATTCATTGGGCTAGGGCGCTACGACCGTCGGGATGCCCGGCGCTGGGGATTTCGAAGAGCCGGCCGAATCCGGAGAGGTTGTCGTCGATGCCGACCCGTCGCAGGCAATCCCACATCATTGCCTGATTGCTGGCCACGACGGGCTTGCCGCACGCCTCCTCGATCTCCTGAAGGACGTCGATGGTCCGGATGCCGCCGCAGCTTATGAATATGGCATCGGCCTCGGGGCGATCGATGCTCAACGCGAACTCCTTGATGTAGGCAGGCGTGATCCGTCCCATGGCGTCGCCGTGCTCGACGTTCAGGCCCTGGATGTCGAGCACGTCGAAGCCTTTCTCGGCAAGGAACCTCGCTTCGAGGGCGTTGACCTCGTCCAGATAGGGAGTCCCGACGACGATCCGGCTGGCGCCCAAGGCGCGTAGAGCGTTGACGACACCGGTCACGAGCGTGGTTGCTTGGGACCCAGGCGCGCCGCGCTTGATTTCCGCCATGACACGCTCTTCGCCGATCACGATAGTGCCCGAAGTGCAGGCATAGGCGATCACGTCCGGCACCACCTCGGGCAGCAGAACGGACGCGGCGTCCGCCATGGTTTCGATATGTTTGGCGAGCTCGGCGACAGTGATGTGCTTGGAGGTCCTGTTGCGGGTCATATAGACGCCGACCCCCTCGGGCGCCATGCGGAAGAGGTTGTTTTCGACGACCAGTTCGTTGGTGTTGATCAGAAACCCGAGCTTGGCGCGCCAGTGGGTACCGCGATCGAATTCTACCGTCCGCGCTTCGGACCGCAGTGCGGTGATAGGATCGTCCATGGCTACGATCTCCTCCAAGCGACTCGGCGAGACCCCCTTATATCCCCCTTATATCAGGGCATCCAAGATCACGATGATTCCCACTGGGGTTTTCAGCGTTCTCCGCGAACGCGATGGGCCGGCTGCCCGTCACCGGCACAAAGGTGAAGGCTCTCGCGGAAGCCGCCGGAGACGCCCGGTTCTCTGGTGCGCCTGCGAACCCGCGCCCTTGCTTTCGTAGGCCGAATGGCGGAGATTTCGAAGCATGATTTCGCAACTGCGAAGGGCGCTGCGATGAGCGCAAAAGCGAGCGGGGCGAAGGCCGAGGCAGTGGAGACGCCCGTTCTGTTGCGCGACGACCGCGAGGGGATCGCGACCCTGACCCTCAACCGGCCGGCCCAGTACAACGCCCTGTCGGAAGCCCTCCTCGCCGCCCTGCAGGGCGCGCTCGACGAGATCCGCGAGGACCGCGCGGTTCGGGTCGTCGTGATCGCTGCGGCGGGCAAGGCGTTCTGCGCAGGCCACGATTTGAAGGAAATGCGCGCCAAGCCCAGCCGCGAATACTATGGGGAGTTATTCGAGACCTGCAGCCGGATGATGACGAGCATCGTGCGCCTGCCCCAGCCGGTGATCGCGCGGGTCCACGGCCTGGCCACGGCGGCGGGCTGCCAGCTTGTCGCCAGTTGCGACCTGGCCGCCGCCGCCGCCTCGGCCCGCTTCGCGACCTCCGGCATCAACGCCGGGCTGTTCTGCATGACGCCGGGGGTCGCGGTCGGCCGCACCATGCACCGCAAGCACGCTTTGGAACTGCTGCTGACCGGTGAGTTCGTCGATGCCGACCGGGCGGCCGAGATCGGCCTGGTCAACCGCGCGGTCGAGGACGACGCGCTCGACGAGGCGGTCACTGGGTTGGCCCGCACGATCGCCGCCAAGTCCTGGCCCGCCATCGCGCGCGGCAAGGACACCTTCTACCGCCAGATGGAGCTGGGGCTGGACGACGCCTATGCCCTGGCCGGCTGTTCGATGGCTGACAACATGATGTTCGCCGACGCGGCCGAGGGCATCGACGCCTTCATTGAGAAGCGCAAGCCCAATTGGCGCGACGAATAGGCCCGCCCGTGAATCACGACCGCTATCCCGATTCGCTGATCCGGGACATTCTCGACCGGGTCAAGACCGTCGCCATGGTCGGCGCCAGCTCCAACTGGAACCGGCCGAGCTATTTCGTCATGAAATACCTCCAGACCAAGCGTTTCCGGGTGATTCCGGTCAATCCGCGCGACGCGGGCCAGGAGATATTGGGCGAACCGGCCTATGCCTCTCTCTCCGATATTCCGGATCGCTTCGACATGGTCGATATCTTCCGCAATTCCGAGGCGGCGGGCGCCATCGCGGACGAAACCATCGCCCTGGCGGCGGACAAGGGCATCTCGGTGATCTGGATGCAGCTCACCGTGCGCAACGACGCAGCGGCCGCGCGAGCCGAAGCCGCGGGCCTGGCCGTGATCATGAACCGCTGCCCCAAGATCGAATACGGCCGCCTCCACGGCGAATTGGGATGGAGCGGCATGAATTCCGGCGTGATTTCCAGCAAACGACGCAGATTGGCAGGTTGAGATGAGCGAGCAGGAGAACGGCGAGAACGGCCCCGGCGAAAACGGCACCGGCGGAAACGATGGGGGCGCGGCGGGCGAGAATTTCGGCTTCGGCTACGGCTTCGACACATTGTCGATCCATGCCGGCGCGGCCCCGGACCCAGCGACGGGCGCGCGCCAGACGCCGATCTACCAGACCACCTCCTACGTCTTCGACGACGCCGACCATGCCGCTTCTCTCTTCAACCTGCAGACCTTCGGTTACATCTATTCGCGCCTGACCAACCCGACCGTCGCGGTGCTGGAGGAGCGCATCGCCGCGCTCGAGGACGGCCGCGGCACCACCTGCACGGCCTCGGGCCATGCCGCCCAGATGCTCGCC
>JABIRQ010000472.1 GCA_018699755.1 Rhodospirillaceae bacterium
ACCGCCCTTTTCGTCACCGGCCTCAATGTCATGCCCTTCGCCGATGCGGTCGCGATGACCCTCGCGGGGCCCCTGTTCCTGACCGCGCTGGCGGTGCCCATTTTGGGCGAGCCGGTCGGTTGGCGCCGTTGGACGGCCGTCGGCATCGGCTTCATCGGCGTCTTGATCATGGTGCGGCCCGGCGGCGAGGCGATGCGTCTGGTCGCGATCTTCCCGCTCGCAGCGGCCCTCGCGGGCGCCGTGCGCGATTTGATCACCCGGCGCATGTCGAGAAGCGAAAGTTCGCTCGCCATGCTGTTCTGGACGACGGCGATCGTGACGATGGGCGGATTGACGACCCTGCCGTTCGGCTGGGTGCCGCCGCGAATCGATGATCTCGGCCTGTTGATCGCCACGGGGTTTATGCTGGCCAGCGCCCATTACCTTTTCATCGAGGCGTTCCGTCTGGCGCAAGCGGCGGTCATCGCGCCCTTCAAATACACCAACCTGGTCTGGGCCGTGATTATCGGCCTGATCGTCTGGGGGGACCTGCCGGATGCCTGGGTGTTCACCGGGGCGGCGCTGGTCGTGGCCAGCGGCCTGTACATCTTGCACCGCGAAGCCGTGCGCCGGCGCGCGCGATGAGGCTTGCTTCGCCGATCCCTGGGAGTGCGCCGGGGACCTCCGCCAAGGGCATCGGTTTCATCGTGCTTGCGGCGTTGCTGATCACCTTGAACGACGGCGTCATGAAATGGACCGGCGGGAGCTATCCGCCGGGCGAGATCATGGTGCTGCGCGGGGCCTTCATGTTGCTGCCCATCGCTTTCATCGTCTGGCGCGAGGGTGGCTGGCCGGCCCTGCGCGTGAAGAACAAGCGGGTCCAAACGGTGCGCGCGGCCCTGGCCGTGGGCGCGACCTATTGCTTCGTCTTTTCCCTGCGCGCCATGCCCTTGGCCGATGCCCTGGCCATCATGCTGGCGGCGCCACTGTTCATGACCGCCTTGGCGCCCGCGATGCTGGGCGAACGGATCGGTTGGCGGCGGTGGAGCGCGGTGCTGGTCGGCTTCTTGGGGGTCCTTCTGATCGTGAAGCCGGGGGGCGAGGCCATCCGCTGGATCGCCTTGCTGCCTCTCGCCGCGGCCCTGTTCGAGGCCTTGCGGGACACCTTGACCCGACGCCTGTCGAGCGGCGAGACGACCAGTTCCCTGCTTTGCGCCACGACCTTCGCCGTTATCCTCGGTGGCCTCTTCAGCTTGCCCTTCGGTTGGGGCATGCCGCGTATGGGCGATATCGCTCTTCTGGCCTGCGCCGGATTGATTCTCGGCATCGCCCATTTCCTCGTGATCCTGGCCTATCGCGCGGCCGAAGTCGGCGCCCTCGCGCCGTTCCGCTACACCAATATCGTCTGGGGCGTGCTGATCGGCTATCTCGTCTGGCATCACCTGCCGGACCCGCAGACCTTGGCCGGCGCGCTGCTGGTGGTGCTCAGCGGTCTCTACATCATGCATCGCGAGACGACCCTGCTGCGCCGCCGCACGGGCCGGGGGTAGACCGGGCGCGGGAGCGGGCGGCTTCAGTCGTCGGAGCGGGGCGGAGCGCGCAGCCGCTTGTCGGTGCTGCGCTTGCGCTTTTCGTCCAGGCGCCGCCGTTTGGCGGCTCGGCTCGGCTTGGTCGGCTTGCGGATCGGGGCCGGTCGCGCGGCCTTGCGGATCAGCTCGGTCAGGCGCTCCCGCGCGTCCTCCCGGTTGCGTTCCTGGCTCCGGAAACGCCGGGCTTGGATCACCAGGACTCCGTCCGCGGTCAGGCGCCGCCCCGCGACGGCGCGCAGCCGGTTCTTGACCGCAGCGGGCAGGGAAGGGGAGTTGCGCGCATCGAACCGCAGCTCGACCGCCGTCGCGACCTTGTTGACGTTCTGGCCGCCCGGTCCGCCGGCGAGGACGAAATTCTCATCCAGCTCGGCTTCGGGGATGCGGATATTCGCCGTGATCTCAAGCATGCGGGCAGGCTAGCACGACGCCTAGTCGGCCGGTTGCTCCGCGTTGGTCTCGCGTAGGGCGAGGGAGAAGACGAGGGCGACGACGGCGCTGCCGGGCAGGGCGAGCAGGGCCGCATTGTAAGCCTCGATCCCGTAGACCCGCGCGCCGTCCTGGATCGTCCCGTCCCAGTGGAGGTCGAGAAGCCAGCCGATCAGGGGTTGCATCAGGGCGCCGGCAGCGACGCTCAGGCAATTGACGAAGGATGTGGCGGTGCTGCGCACGGCGCCGCGCGCATTCTCGCGCGCCATGGCGAAACAGACGATCATGGTCGCGCTGATCAGGCCGCCCAGGAACAGGCCGACCCAGAACGCGGCAAGGGGCAGGCCGGGGAGGTAGAGGAGCAGAGGCCAGAGCAGGACGAGCAGGGCCGCCGAGACAACGGAGGGCAGTTTACGCCGGCCCAGCGAGTCCGAGAGCCATCCGGCGAGCGGCGCGCCGATCGCCCAGCCGATCAGCACGACGGAAATCGAGAAGGCGGCGACCGGGCGAGTCACGCCGTATTTGATCATCAGATGGGGCACGCCCCAGAGCACGCCGTAGGACAGCATCGGCCCGGACATGGCGCAACCGAAGATCGAAACGATCCAGATCTGGCGCGTCCCGGCGACTTCGGCAAGGCCGCGCAGGAGGGTGCCCCAGCCCCGCGTCCGGTGATCGTGGGTCGGTTCCACGCCCGGCGGCCGGTCGCGCAGGATCAGCCAGATTGCCGCGGCCAGAACCGCGCCCGCGAACCCCGCCGCGAGCAGGGTCTCGCGCCATCCCAGGCTGTCGACGATGGGCGCCGTCGGGCCTTGGCCCAACACCCCACCGCCAAGCCCGACCAGCATGGTCATGCCCGACATGAACGCGAAGCGACGATGCGGGAACCAGGCCGCGACGATATGCAGGGTGCCGACGAAGCCGACGGCGCATCCGAGTCCGATCATCAGGCGGCCGAGATAGGCCAGGACCAGGCTGTCGGCCAGGGCAAAAAGCACGCTGCCCGCCGTCGCGAGGGTCAGGGCGAAGGTCAGCAACCGGCGCGTGCCCCAGCGGTCAAGCGCTGCGCCGATCGGAATCTGCATGCCGGCATAGACGTAGAAATAGAGCGCGGCCAGGTTGCCGAGCACCGCGCCGCTGACGGCGAAATCGCGCATCAGCTCCTCGACCATCACGCTGGGCAGGACGCGCTGATAGAAGGCGTAGGCGAAGGCCATGGCGCCCAGGCTCCACATCGCCCAGGGGCGCCAGGAGGAAGGCTTTGCCTCGGTTGCCTGGCCTACGGGGTTTCCCATTCAGACTCTCCCCCTAGACGGGGGATGTTTGGGGTCGGAGTAAGCGGCGCGGCGCGCTGCGCAAAGTTCACCCGTCCGCCTCGCGCAGGGCCTGTTCCAGGGCCTCGAAGGGCAGGAGGACGCATTCGTGGCGGCTCTTGATCGGCCGGACAGGCTTGAAATCGGCGATCTCGTCCCAGGGCCGGGCGCCATTTTCAGTTTCCTCGGGCGCGCGCAGCAGGGTTTCCATCGCCGCGCGGGCTTGGGCCACCTGTTCGGCGGTGGCGCCGACGGCGTGACAGGCGATCATCGAGGCAGAGGCCTCGCAGAGCAGGCAGCCGCGCACATCTTGGGCGAAATCGGCGATGCGGCCGTTCTCGATCTTGAGGTCGACGGTGATGCGGTCGCCGCACAGGGGGTTGTCGACCGTGGCGCTGGCATCGGGAGATTTGAGTCGGCCCTTGCGGCAGGCGTGCTTGGCATGGGCCTTCAAGGCCGCCTGATAGGGGTTTCCGGCCACTCAACCCTCCTTCGTGGCGAGGCGCGCGTGGAGCGCGCTCAAGGCATCCGGCGAATCGACATCGAGTAGGACGCCATCCTCCGCCATTTCGACTTCGGCGACCACGTCGTCATGCTCGCCGATCAGATGGCGCGCGCCGACATCGCCGGAGACGGCCGCCATTTCGGCAAAAAACCGCTTGGCGAACAAGACCGGATTGCCACGCTTGCCGCCATGGGTGGGCACGACGATGGCGCGGCCCTCGGCCGGGTTGAAGGCGTCGATCAGGCGGTCGATCTCCTTCGCGCTGACCCGGGGCATGTCGCCCAGGCAGACAAGCGCGCCGTCGATCCCGGCGGGGAGGGCGCCGAGGCCCCGGCCGAGCGAGGTGCTGAGCCCCTCGGCATGAGCCGGGTTGTGGACGATCTCGACCTTGCGCCTATGGCCGATCGCCTCGGCCACGCGCTCCGCTTCGTGGCCCGTCACGACGACGACGGGCGCGGCCCGCGAGGCGAGAACGGCATCAAGGCTGCGCAGGATCATGGGCACGCCCTCGATCTTGGCGAGCAGCTTGTTGATTGCGCCCATGCGCCGGGACTGGCCGGCGGCCAGGACGACGGCGCCGATTCGGGGCGCCCTTTGCGGACGGGGTGTTTCGGGTGCCTCTTCATGGCCCGCTTCGGGGTCGGGTTCGGTCTTGGCTCTGGGCATGGGGCGGCCGGGCATCTCGGCGAGAAGGCCGCCCGCGCCAAGGGCCATGACATCCGCGCGCGAGACGGGCAGGTCGGCGCAGAGGCGCTGGAGCACCCAGTCGAAACCGTTGACCTTGGGTGAGCGGCCGCAACCCGGCACCCCCAGCACCGGCACCGGCCCCCGTCGGCCGAGCAACAGGAGCTGTCCCGGATCGACGGGCATGCCGAAATGCTCGATCTCGCCGCCG
>JABIRQ010000087.1 GCA_018699755.1 Rhodospirillaceae bacterium
CGGCGAAATCGACGCGAACTACGCTCTCGGCGTCCTCCTGGAGGAGGGGCGCGGTGTTCCGGCCAATGCCGCCGAAGCCGCGCGCCACTACCAGGTCGCGGCCGAAGCCGGCAATTCGGCAGCCCAGTACGCGCTGGCCGCGCTGTACATCGCCGGGCAAGGCGTGTCCCAGGACTACGAGAGGGCGGCCGCCCTGTTTCTGGCCGCGGGCGAAGCCGGCGACACGAATGCCCAGGTCGGGCTAGCCCGGCTCTATCGTGCCGGACTGGGCGTGCCTAAGGACGAGGTCGAGGCGGCGCGTTGGTACCGTCGCGCCGCCTTACAGGGCGACGGCGACGCGCAACGCGAGTTAAGAGAGCTGACCCCCGATGCCCAGGCAGCGGCCCGCGATGAAGCCGCTCCGCCGGTGCAACGGCCCGCCGCGCCGACGGCCGGCACGCCCGGGACAGTCGATGCGACCCGCCCGGCTGAGCCCACCGCGCCTGCCGCGCCACAGGATGACGAAAAGGCGCGGACCCAAGCGAACGAGGGAACCGAGCAGCCGCGGCCGGTCGCCGTCGCCTTGCCCGACGATCCGGAACAGGCCTACCTGCTGGCCATGCGTCATGCCCGCGGCATCGACGCCGAGCCGGATTCGGCCAAAGCCATCACGCTGCTTCGCCATGCGGCCCTCGGCGGATATGCGCCCGCCCAACTGCAATACGGGCTCCAACTGGGCGAAGGGCGCGGGGCCAAGCGCGACCCCGAGGTCGCGATCGGCTGGATCCGCAAAGCGGCGGAGCAAGGCTTGGCCCCTGCCCAACTCGCCATGGGACTGGCCCATCTCAACGGCCAGGGTGTGGACCTCGACGACGAAGCGGCCGCCGATTGGCTGGCCAAGGCGGCCAGGCAGGACCATCCAGCCGCGCTGTTCAACCTGGCGCAGCTATACCGTCTGGGTCGCGGCGTTCCAGAAGATCCGGTCGAATCGCGCCGTCTATACGAAAGGGCGGCCGATCTCGGCGACGCCAACGCCCAGTACAATCTGGGCATCATCTACTACCAGGGCGTCGGAGTGGAAGAAGACCGCGAGCGCGCGATCGCTTGGTTCCAGCGCGCGGCGGACCATGGCGATACACGCGCCCTCTACAATCTCGGCGTGATGTACGCCAAGGGCGAGGAAGTCGAGAGCCATCCCGTCCATGCCTACGTTCTGCTGGCCGGGGCCGCGGCGCGAGGCTTCGAACCGGCGGTCGAGGCCCGCGACTATCTGCGCGGCCAACTGGACGAAGATCAACTCGCATTGGCCGAGGATACAGCCGCGATCTTCCTGTCCGCCCTCGACGGCGATCCCGTCGCCCAAGCCTTGATGGGCGACATCTATATCGAGGGAGAGAGCCTGCCCCGCGTGGAGCGAAGCGCCTTCCAGTGGTACCGGCGCGCGGCGCGGGCGAACCATGCGGAGGCGCAATACGCCCTTGGCATCCTCTACGAAACCGGCATCGGCACCGAAAAGGACTTTGCCTATGCCCTCTATTGGCTGGGCCGGGCGGAAAGCGCCGGTGTCGAGCCCGCCCAGGACGCTGCCGCCCGGGCGAATCGGAAAGCCAGCGACGAGGATCGCGCGCGCGTCCGCGATGTCGCGACCAAAATCGCCGCCCAGTAGTTCCGCCCGTCAGTCCGCCTGAAGGGCGCGGTTTTTCTCCTCGCTCGGCTTGACGTCTTCGGACCGCAGGTAGAGCGCCAGTGCGACGATCATGCAAAGGGCGAGGAAAGCGAAGACCGCCCGATAGGCTATTTCCGGCGCCCCGCCCCCGGCGGCCTCCGGAAAAGCGCCGACGAGGATCCCGGTCGCCGATTGCAGGGCGGCGACCCCCACGAAAACGACGAGATTCACCGCCGTCACCGTGCGCCCGACCAGGCGTTCGGGAAAGAACGCCTTGCCGTGGGGCACGATCAGCACGTAGTGCGACGTGCACAGGATGAAGGCGACCAGCAGCGCCGCCGCGAGCCATAGCGGCGCCTCCGGTAGAAGCGCGAGCGCGGTCAGCAATCCGACGGTCACCACGGTGCCGGCCACGACCACCCATTTGCGCGTATCGAATCTGCGGTCCAGCGGGCCGTAAAACAGAATGCCGGCGACCACGGCCATCGACATGTAGAGAATCACATCCCCCCGCGCCGTGCCGTCGAGGCCATGGACATCGGCCAGGTAGGGCCCGGCCCAAAGGGCGCGAACGACGAGCATCGCCGGATAGGACACGAAGGCCATGGGCAGCAGCAGCAGCAGGCGGCGGTCGCGGAACACGGCGGCCGTGCCGGCCAGAACCTCCCGCAGCCCTTCCCGCCTGCGAGCGTGGAAGGGATGATCCGCCGGTGCATCGCGGACGGAGAGCAGAACCAGGGCGGCCAGGCCGCCGGTGATCACGGCCAACCAGGTGTATGTGTCGCGCCATCCGATGGCCTCGACCGCCGCCAACAGGGGCGTGGCGGACAGCAAGGTGCCCATGTTGCTGAAGGCGACGATGAACGCGGCGATTGTGGCGAACCGATCCGCCGGGAACCAGCGCGCCGCAGCGACCAGCCCACCCATATAGACCCCGGAACAACCCAGGCCGAGCAGAAGCTGTCCCGCCAGGATGCCGCCGAAATCACGGGCATGAGCGAATTGCAGCGCCCCCAGGACGGCGAACAGCAGCAGCCCCGAAACGGTGCGCCGGGGGCCGAACCGGTCGAGCATCATCCCCACCGGGATCTGCATGGCCGCAAAGGTGATGAAGAAGGCGCTCGTGACCAGTCCGAGCTGTTCGGGAGTCAGGGAGAGATCGCGCATCACCTCCGGCGCGATGGGCGAGACCGCGGTTCGATAGAACTGGCTGACTATCAAAGTGAAGGCCAGGGTCGCAACGACCCGCAAGGCCGTCACGCTCATCCCCCTCGACCCGTTTCGACTCGCCCCGTTTCGACCTGCCCCGCCGGCCACGCTAGCTGCGCCACCGCAGGGTTCGGGCCTGAATGGGGTTGATAAAGGGGCGCCCCTCTTCCGACGCGCGGCCCCATTCGCGCTTGAGCTGGTGGTACCAGCGCGCCTGAGTATCGGCGTCGTTGATCAGCATGAGGGAGGGTTCGTGCGCCAGGCCCTCCTGTTGGAGTTCCACCACATCCCGGTCCTGGCGCAGGAAACGGCGCGCGAAACGCCGCAGGACCGGCGTGAACGGGGTCAACCAGGGCACGTCCCAATAGATCAAATGATTGACCTCGGTCTCGCCCTCGCGGAGCGGCGTCACGGCCGTTAGTCCGACGACCGTGTATTTGCTCGTCGTGATGTGCTCGAAGCGCAGGCCGGGCAGGCGGAAACGGATTTCGGTCTCCGGCGCGCCGCCGAGCAGCTTGTAGGCGAAGGAATTCGAACTGGGGCGGTGACGCACCATCTGGAAGCCCTGCTCGGTCGGGGCAAAGCCCTTGGCCTTCTCGTGCATCGAATGGCGCGAGCGCCACCACCAGGACTGATGGACATAAGGCCCGTGCGCGGGGTCCATCAGGCCGACCACGGCATGGTCGATATCGCAGGGGAAGCGCATCGTCTCGACGATCCGCATCTGTCCGTCGTCCAGGGCCGGGATTTCCGGTGGCGGCGGCAGATCCTCGCCGGACCCTTGCGCGTCGCCATGCCAGATCCACAGGCAGCCGCGGGATTCGCGCAGGGGAAAGCTCTGGACCTTCACCCGCTCCAGATTGAAATGCTGGCCCTCGACAAGGGACGGGATGGCGGTGCAAGTGCCGCCCTGGTCGAAACGCCAGCCGTGATAGCAGCACTCGACCTCGCACCCGTCGAACCGGCCATGGCTCAACGGGATGCCGCGATGGGGACAGATATCCTCCATGGCGAAGGGTTCGCCCGCGGCCGTGCGTCCGAACAGGACGGGGCGGCCCAGAATCGTCTTGTGCAGCATCTGCCCGGCGCGGAGCTGCCGGCTGGGCAGGGCGAAATACCAGATGTCCCGGAGCCACATGGCCGGCAGGAATAGTCCGCGAAGGCCCGCCCCGCAAGGCCCCAATGCGCATGGCGGGGCTGCGCCATTGCGCGATGCTTCCAACGGCCTATAACCTCGACCGGGACGCATGGCCGAAACCCGCGCGGATCGAGGAACGAGGCGACCCCAATGCATGGCTCGAACAACCAATCGGAGCCCAGCCTTTACGGAGACGGACTCGCCCGGGTGGCTGCAAACCACGCGCCCCTGACGCCCCTGACCCAGCTTTCCCGGGTCGCCGGCACCTGGCCGGACAAGACGGCGATCGTCCACGGTTCCGAACGCATCAGCTATGCCCGCTTCTACGAGCGCGCGCGCCGGCTCGCTTCGGCCCTGGCGGCGCGCGGCATCGGCTTGGGCGACACGGTCAGCGTCATGGCGCCCAACATTCCGCCCATGCTCGACGCCCATTTCGGCGTGCCCATGGCCGGCGCGGTGCTCAACGCCCTCAATATCCGCCTCGATGCCCCGACCATCGCCTTCATCCTGGAACATGCGGAGAGCAAGGCGCTCATCACGGACCGCGCCTTCTCTCCCGTCATCAAGGAAGCTTTGGCCGGAACCAAGGCGCGCCCCTTCGTCATCGATATCGACGATCCGCTGGCCGAGGGCGAAGGCGAACTCCTGGGCGAAACCGACTACGACAGCTTCATTGCCGGCGGCGATGCGGATTTCGCCTGGTCGATGCCGGACGACGAATGGCAGGCGATCTCCCTCAACTACACCTCCGGCACGACGGGC
>JABIRQ010000189.1 GCA_018699755.1 Rhodospirillaceae bacterium
GCCAAATACATGAAGATGTACGAGCAGTCGGTCAGCGACCCGGAGGCGTTCTGGGCCGAGCAGGGCAAGCGCATCGACTGGATCAAGCCCTATTCCAAGATCAAGTCGGTCAGCTTCGACGCCCCCGACGTCTCCATCAAATGGTACGAGGACGGCACCCTGAACGCCGCCGCCAATTGCCTGGACCGGCACCTGGCGAAGCGCGGCGACCAGACCGCGATCATCTGGGAAGGCGACGACCCAGCCGACAGCAAGACCATCACCTACCGGGAGCTGCACCGGGAGGTCTGCAAGCTGGCCAACGCCCTCAAGGGCCTGGGGGTCAAGAAGGGCGACCGGGTCACGATCTACATGCCCATGATCCCCGAGGCCGCCGTCGCCATGCTGGCCACGGCGCGCATCGGCGCGGTCCATTCAGTGGTGTTCGGCGGCTTCTCGCCCGATTCCCTGGCCAACCGCATCCGGGACTGCGATTCCAATTGCGTCATCACGGCCGACGAGGGCGTCCGCGGCGGGCGCAAGATCCCGCTCAAGGCGAACACGGACGCGGCGCTCGAGAGCTGCCCGTCGGTCGAGCATTGCGTCGTGGTGCGCCGGACCGGCGGCGAGGTCCCCATGACGGCCGGGCGCGACCACTGGTACCACGAGGTCTGCGAGGCCGCCGCCGAGGACTGCCCGGCCGAGGAGATGGGGGCGGAAGACCCGCTCTTCATCCTCTACACCTCCGGCTCGACCGGCCAGCCCAAGGGCGTGCTGCACACGACCGGCGGCTACATGGTGTACGCCTCGATGACCCATCAGTACGTCTTCGACTATCACGAGGGCGAGGTCTATTGGTGCACCGCCGATGTCGGCTGGGTCACGGGCCACAGCTATATCGTCTACGGCCCGCTGGCCAACGGCGCGATCACCCTGATGTTCGAGGGGGTGCCGAACTATCCCGACGCCTCGCGCTTCTGGCAGGTCTGCGACAAGCACAAGGTCGAGATCTTCTACACCGCGCCCACCGCCATCCGCGCCCTGATGCGCGAGGGCGACGGCCCGGTCGAGAAAACCGACCGCGGCTCCCTCCGCCTGCTCGGCACGGTGGGCGAGCCGATCAACCCGGAGGCCTGGATCTGGTATCACGACGTGGTCGGCGCGGGGCACTGCCCGATCGTCGACACCTGGTGGCAGACCGAGACGGGCGGCATCCTGATCAGCCCCCTGCCCGGCGCCACGCCCCTGAAACCCGGCTCGGCCACGAGGCCCTTCTTCGGCATCAAGCCCGCCATCGTCGACGGCGAGGGCCAAATCCAGGACGGCGCCTGCGAGGGCAATCTGGTCATCACCAATTCCTGGCCCGGCCAGATGCGCAGCCTCTACAAGAACCACGAGCGCTTCGTGCAGACCTATTTCTCGACCTACAAGGGCATGTATTTCACCGGCGACGGCTGCCGCCGGGACGAGGACGGCTATTACTGGATCACCGGCCGGGTCGACGACGTCATCAACGTCTCGGGCCATCGCATGGGCACGGCCGAGGTCGAGAGCGCCCTGGTCGAGCATCACGACGTGGCCGAGGCCGCCGTGGTCGGCGCGCCCCACGAGATCAAGGGTCAGGGCATATACGCGTACGTCACCCTGAACCTGGGGGTCGAGCCGAGCGACGCGCTGCGCAAGGAACTGACCCAATGGGTGCGCAAGGAGATCGGCCCGATCGCCAGCCCCGACTGGCTGCAATGGGCCCCGGGCCTGCCCAAGACCCGTTCGGGCAAGATCATGCGCCGCATCCTGCGCAAGATCGCCGAGAACGACTTCTCCAACCTGGGCGACACCTCGACCCTGGCCGACCCGGCCGTCGTCGACGACCTGGTGGACAATCGCCAGAACCGTTAAGTCCGCCCTCGAATTTGGAACACACGCAGGCCGGGAGGGGAACCCTTCCCGGCCTTTATTTAACCGCCGCGGGAAATCAACAGGCGCTGCACCCGGTGCAGGTTTTTACCGATCACTTCGGCCTGTTTGGCGACGCCTTGCTGGCGGTAGACTTCCGTCGCGCCTTCGAAACAATCCGAGGCTTCGCGAAGAAGTGAATTTTGGGAATTGCGTTTTGCCAGCGCGAAACACGCGGCGCCCAGGTTGTTGGCGGTCTGTGCC
>JABIRQ010000085.1 GCA_018699755.1 Rhodospirillaceae bacterium
CTCGGCCTCGAGGATGCGCTGGATCACGAACATGACGTCGGGCCTGCCCGCGTCGTACTCGTCGAAGCACAGGGCGGTCGGGTGCTGCAGGGCCCAGGGCAGGATGCCCTCGCGGAACTCGGTCACCTGCTTGCCGTCGCGCAGGACGATGGCGTCGCGCCCGATCAGGTCGATGCGGCTGATATGACTGTCCAGGTTGACCCGGATGCACGGCCAGTTGAGGCGCGAGGCGACCTGCTCGACATGGGTCGACTTGCCCGTGCCGTGATAGCCCTGGATCAGGACGCGCCGGTTGTGGGCGAAGCCGGCCAGGATGGCCATGGTCGTGTCCCGGTCGAAGCGATAGGCCTCGTCCGTCTCGGGCACGTATTCGTTCGACCGGCTGAAGGCTGGACATTCCATGTCCGTGTCCAGGCCGAAGGTCTGGCGCACCGAAACCTTGATATCGGGGGCGTCGGGAAAATCTGCGTAGGCGTTGGTCGCCTGCGTCGCGTCCGTCATGGCTGAGCTTTCCTGCTTATTTATCGCGCGGCGCCCAGGAGGGCGCAATTCTTCAGGGTGGCGTAGGCTTCGTTGATCTTCTTCAAGCGTTCCTCGGCGTGCTTGTCCCCGCCATTGGCGTCGGGGTGGTGGCGTTTGACCAGTTCCTTATAGCGCGCCTTGATCCGGTCCACCGTGATGGGCGGTTCGATTTCCAGCACCGCCAGGGCCCGCTCTTCCGGCGTCTTGCCGTTGAGTGAAGGGCGGAAGCGGGGTTTCTCCTCTTCCTCGCGCCGGGGCTCGTCGGAGAAGGCGCCCAAGGGGTCGGAAAACCGACCCTCGGCGAAGGCCCGCGCCTGCCGCCCCGCGAAGGGCCAGGTCGGGCGCTCCCACACCGTGTCCCGGCGGACTTGGTTCTCGATCTCGCCGTCGTTCATTCCCTCGAAATAGTTCCAGGCCCTGTTGTACTGGCGAATATGCTCCAAGCAGAACCATAAATACGACCGCAAATCGCTGCGCGACCGGGGCGCGCGGAATTCGGCCTCCGCCGCGCAACCGGGGTGATCGCACGGCCGCAGCGCCGCGCTCATTTCAGGCTCCTGGCGCCCGATCCGTTGCGACCGCCGATGATGCATGGCGAGAGTATGGTGAAGCCGGTTCACCGTGACAAGCCGCCGACCCCGCCCTCCGTTCCGGCTTGACCGGGCCGCGTCGGGAACCCAGCGTCATGCCGATTCGAAACGCCCGAAAGAGTATTTCCATGCAAGTCAGTCGCAGAATCGAAACCAAGCTGCAATCGGCTCTCGATCCGCAATCCCTGGAGATCGTCGACGAGTCTCATCTGCATGCCGGCCATGCGGGAGCGCGGCCGGAAGGCGAGACCCATTTTCGCGTCCATGTCGTCTCGGAGGCCTTCGTCGGCCTTGGTCGGGTCGCGCGGCAGCGCTTGGTATACGCCGCTTTGGCCGAGGAACTGGCCGGGCCGATCCACGCCCTGTCCATCCGCGCGCAGACCCCGGACGAGGCTTGAACCGGCGGTCGCGGGATCGCATGGCGATAACCGGGTATGGCATGGCGCTTGCTTCGAGACGAGGTTGTGCGCCGGGTTCGCTCGTGCGCGTGGGGGGTGAAAGCCGAGATCGGCAAGCGATAGGGGTTGTAGAGGTATGAGGGCAACGAAACCGGCACGGATGACCAAGAACGTCAACGTCGATGGCCATCGCACGAGCATGCGGTTGGAAATGGAAATGTGGGACGCGCTCGAAGATATCTGTCGACGGGAAGAGCGAAGCCTTCACGAACTCTGCGGCCTCGTGCATCGGCGCCGGCATGACACGAGCTTCACCGCATCGATGCGGGTGTTCATCGTCGCCTATTTTCGCGCCGTCATCGCCGGGATCCGGCCGCTCGAAGCGGCCATGGACGCGGTCGGCGGCGGCTACGTGCAGGACAGCCGTCAGGCGTCCTGATCGGCGCTCGGCTCGGCCTCGGTTTTCCCCGTATCGAAATAGTCGGGCCACAGGCGGCGCGAGATCGCGCTGTCCTCGGCATAGGCGTGGCATGTCCCCATCATCGCCGGTCGTTGCCCTTCCGGCCGCTGCCGGCGCTTGGCATTGAACGGCCAGATAGTTTGAAACGCGGCCGTCGCCATCGGACCCAGCATTTCCACGAGATGGGTGCAGCCCTTCGTGCCCCCGACCGCGGCCTGGATCCCGCGCCGCCAGCCTGGGCCGATCGTCAGCCCCTTGAGCAAGGCGAAGTTCGGCGCGATGTCGCCGCAGATACGATACGGCCCGTATTCGGTGGTCGCCTCGGCCTCGTGAATCAGGAACGCGTCGTCGATCGTCAGGCGGAGCCGCATTTCGTGGACCGGCTCCCCCGCCTCGACCCGCCCGCGATCCTGGTTGTCGAAGCCGTAGGTCTTCGTATCCACCAGATGGCCTTCGATATCCCATAACCCATCGGCCCGGCGATATCCGCGGCATTCGACCGTGCGCGTGTGGATATGCTCCCGGTCGACGGGGGTGGAAAGCGGCATGGCGGACTCCGTGGCAGGTGGGGCTCGGTCGGGCGGCAGACTTTAGGTCGCCGCCGCGCCCCGTCAAGCGCGGCCTATTCCTCGGCTTCGGCGTCGAGCGGCGCGGGCGGAGTGATGCGGATCGAGGTGATCTGGTTGCGGATGCGGCGCAGGATCTCGAACCGGAAGCCGTGGAAGTGGAAGACCTGGCCCGCCTCGGGGATGCTGCGCGCTTCGTACATGACCAGGCCGGCGATGGTCGCCGCCTCCTCGTCCGGCAGGGTCCAGTCGAACTGGCGGTTGAGGTCGCGGATCGTAACGGCGCCGCGCGCGACGACCGAGCCGTCCGTCGCCAGGCGGACGCCGGCAACCGCAACGTCGTGCTCGTCCGCGATCTCGCCGACGATCTCCTCCAGCACGTCCTCCAGGGTGACGATGCCCATGAGCGAGCCGTATTCGTCGACCACCAGGGCGAAATGCTCGCGCCGTTCGCGAAAGGCGTGGAGTTGGTCCAGGGCGGCGGTGGAATCAGGGATGAACCAGGGTTCCGTGGCGATCTTCACCACATCGAGGCCGGACACGTCGCCGCGGCGCGCCCGGACTTCGCGCAACAGGGCCTTCACATGCAGAACGCCGACGATGTTGTCGGGCGCGTCGCGCCACAAGGGCAGGCGGGTATAGGGGCTCTCCAGCACCTGATCGACAATCGAATCGGGTCCGCCGCTCGCATCGATCGCCACCACGTCCTTGCGGTGGGTCATGATCTCTCCGACCTCGACCTCCTGCAGGTCGAGCACGCTGTGCAGCATCGCGCGCTCGGGCACGACCTCTTCCGCGTCCAGGGAGTGCAGGTCGATCGTGCCGCGCAATTCCTCTTCCAGGTTCGGCAGGTTGAACTCCGCCCCGATGCGAACGCCGAACAGACCCAGGGTAAAGCGCACGATGACCTGAACGGTATGGGTTATGGGCGCGAGGATGAAGACGATCGGGCGCAGGATGGGGGCGACGGCGAGGGCCATGCGGTCCGGATGAAAGATGGCGTAGCTCTTGGGCAGGACCTCGCCGAAGATCAGGACCAGCAGGGTCATGGCGATGGTCGCGTAGACCACCCCGGCTTCGCCGAGCAGGCCGATCAGCACGCTGGTCGCGATCGCCGAGGCGAGGATATTAACCAGATTGTTGCCGAGCAGGATGGCGCCGATCAGCCGGTCCTGTTCCTGGCGCAGGGCGTTGACGATGCCGGCCCGGCGCAGGCCTTGCTGCTCGAGCCGCAGAAGGCGGGCGCGTGACGCCGCCGTCATGGCGGTTTCGGAACCGGAAAAGAAACCGGACACGATCAGCAGCACGACGATCGCGGCCAGGGCGATCCAGGGAAATGATTCCATCTCGGGTTACGCGGACACCGTCTTTTCCAACCGCCCGGACGCCGACCCGCGCCGCGCCAGGATCTGACGCACCGCCTCGGCCGGCACGTCCCGGGCGACGAAGGCATGACCGATGCCCCGGACGAGCACGAAGGTCAAGGCCCCGCCCTCGGCTTTCTTGTCCTGGCGCATGGTCTCGATCAGGGAATCGGCTGAGCGGTCGGCCAGGCCGAGATCCTCGAAATCCGCCGGCAGGCCGGTCGCGGCGAGATGGCGCCGCACCCGTTCAGCGTCCTCCGCCGGGCAATGGCCCAGGGCGACGGACAAATCGAAGGCCAGAGCCATGCCCGCGGCAACCGCTTCGCCGTGTAGCACGGCGCCGCCATATCCCGCCGCCGCCTCCGCGGCGTGGGCGAAGGTATGACCGAGGTTGAGGAGGGCGCGCCGGCCGGCTTCGCGCTCGTCCGCGGCGACGGTGCGGGCCTTGGCCCGGCAGCTTTCGACGACCGCCTCGCGCCGCGCCGCCGCATCGCCGTCGAGCAGGGCGCGGCCGTGGCCCTCGCACCAGGCGAAGAAATCCGGATCGTCGATCAATCCGTATTTCACCACTTCGGCATAGCCGGCCGCGATTTCCCGCGGGGGCAGGGTCGCCAGGGTGTCGGTATCGGCCAGAACCAGGCGCGGCTGATAGAAACTGCCGACGAGGTTCTTGCCGTGACGGGTGTTGATGCCGGTCTTGCCGCCGACCGAGCTGTCGACCTGGGCGAGCAGGGTGGTCGGCGCCTGCACGAAGTCGACGCCGCGCAGCGCCACACTGGCCGCGAAGCCGGCAAGATCGCCGACGACGCCGCCGCCGAGGGCGAAGATCGTGGTCGCCCGGTCGATGCGCCGGTCGAGCAGCGCGTCGAGCAGGCTCCGCAGGTCGTCGAAGCTCTTGGTCTCCTCTCCGCCTTCCACGACGATATCCTCGACCGCGATGCCGCCCGCTTCCAGGCCGCCCCGCAAACGGCCCAGATGCAGGTCCGCGACGGCCCGGTCCGTCACGACGACCGCGCGTTTGCCGCGCATGATCGGCGCGGCCAGCGCGCCGGCGCGATCGAGCAGTCCGGGGCCGACCAGGATGTCGTAGCCGCGCGCGCCGAGATCGACATGCAGGGCGGACGCGTCGTCCGCCCCGGTCATGGGACGGTCCGTCATCGTTCGGCGGCCCGGCGGAGCGGCCGGTCCTCGCATTGTCCGTCCAAGGCCCGCAGCACGGCCTCCACCGTTTCGTCGGGCGGGCCGTCCATGCTGTCGACGACGATATCGGCCTCGGCATAGATCGGATAACGCTCGGCCATCAGGGTTTCCAGGATCTGGCGCCGGTCGCCGCGCTTGAGGAGGGGACGGTTGTTTCGCCGCCCGGTCCGTTTGAGGAGCAGGTCGAGTTCGGCGCGCAGCCAAACGGAAATCCCGTGGCCCCGGATCTTGGCGCGGGTTTCCTCGTTCATATAGGCGCCGCCGCCCGTGGCCAGCACGACGGGCTTGCCGTCCAGGATACGGGCGATCACGCGCCGCTCGCCGTCCCGAAAGGCGGCCTCCCCATGGCTCTCGAAGATATCCTCGATG
This sequence comes from Rhodospirillaceae bacterium, assembly GCA_018699755.1. GTDB lineage: Bacteria > Pseudomonadota > Alphaproteobacteria > CADEGL01 > CADEGL01 > JABIRQ01. The sequence goes on from JABIRQ010000085.1 coordinate 5,470, forward strand.
GTGCAGCCGGCGGCCTTCTCGATCTCCGCGTCGGCATCGACGAAGGGCAGGGCGAGGCGAGAGGCCAGGCGCCGGCCGATGCAGGTCTTGCCCGCGCCCATCAGCCCGATGAGAACGACCGAGCGCGCGGCCGGGTCGATCTCGCCGGCTTGACGGTCCCTCGCTTCTCGTATTTCTCGTTCCGGCATGACTCGTTCCGATGCCCGAAGGCGTATGATTGGGGCCTTGTCCGCACGCGGCCTTGCGGGGCCTGGGCCCTGACGTAATATCGACACACTGCAAGCTTATCAGAAAAGCCGGTTACCGTGTCGCGGGCCGCTTTCCGCCATCCGACCGGCCCCGCCGACCCGAGCCACCGACCAACGATCGATCGTGCCCGTCATGCGCAAACTCTCCGCCATTCTTGGCATCCTGCTTCTCGCCGGCCTTGTGGCCGGCGGGGTCCTGCTTCTGAGCTGGGACATCCCGCCGCCGACGGAACGGGTGGAGAAGGTGATCCCGAATGCGCGTTTCCAGCCCTAGCGCCGCGAGCCAGACGTTCGCGCCGCCCCTTTGGCTTCTGGGAGGGCTTCTGGGAGGGCTTCTCGGGGGGCTTCTTTGGTCCGGCGCCGTCCTGGCCCAGGGCGCGCCCAAGGTTCTGGTGCCGCAAAGCGTTCTTCCCGGCGGCGAGGCGGGGGTGGTGGAACGGCCCGCGGCGCCCGGCGAGGCCATCAAGGTGGACACGCTCGACGCCGTCGGCCCGGACTCCGCCGGTGTCCTCAACGACGGCAATGGCGGGTTGGGCGGCGAGATGTGGGCCGGATCGGACCGTCGCATCGTCGAAACGCTGCTGGTGCGCCTGCCGACGGACGCCGCCTCGCCCGTGATGCGCGACATGATGCGGCGTCTGTTGTTGACCGCGGCCAGGCCGCCCGAGGGGCCGGCCGGCGAGGTGAGCCTGCTGGCACTGCGGATCGAGCTGCTCGCCGCCCTGGGGAATTTCGCGGAAC
>JABIRQ010000400.1 GCA_018699755.1 Rhodospirillaceae bacterium
AGGCCGCCGGGATCGCGCCCGAGCCGGCCTTCGACGACCCGGCCTCGCGCCAGCTTCGTTTCGGGACCAATCATCCCGGCCTGGTGATCGTCCGCGTCCGGTCCTTCGACGTGGCGACCTTCGTGGCCTTCGGCGCGGCGCAGATCGGCGTCGCCGGCAACGACATTCTGCTCGAATTCGACTATCCCGAGATCTACGCGCCGCTCGACCTGGGCATCGGCCGGTGCCGTCTGGTCGTCGCGGCGCCCGAATCCCTGCTGCGCCGGGACGACCCTTCGCGCTGGAGCCATGTCCGCGTGGCCACCAAATACCCGGCCATCACGCGCCGCCATTTCGCCGCGCGGGGCGTCCAGGCCGAATGCATCAAGCTCAACGGCGCGATGGAACTGGCCCCCGGCCTCGGCCTTTGCCGGCGCATCGTCGATCTGGTTTCGACCGGCGGCACCCTGGCCGCCAACGGGTTGGTCGAGGTCGAGGAGATCGCGCCCGTGACCTCGCGCCTGATCGTCAACCGCACCGCCCTCAAGACGCGCTCGCGCGAGATGCGCTTCTGGCTCGATCGTTTCCGCGAGGCCGCCCGTGGCGCGCAGGCTGCATAGCGCCGCGCCCGGTTTCGAGGCGGCCTTCGAGGCGGTCCTTCTGGGCAAGCGCGAGGCCGAGGCCGATGTCGACGAGGTCGTGCGCGCCATCGTCGAGGATGTGCGCGCGAGGGGCGACGAGGCCTTGCTCGACTACACCGCGCGCTTCGACCGCCTGAAGACGACGGTTGCCGGCCTCGCCGTGACGCCGGCCGAACTGGCCGAGGCGGAGGGCCGGTGCGATCCGGCCGCGCTCGACGCGCTGCGCCTCGCCGCCGGGCGGATTGAGGATTATCACCGGCGCCTGCGTCCCGTCGATCTCGACTACCGCGACGATGCCGGAATTCGTCTGGGCGCGCGCTGGCGGCCGATCCATGCCGTCGGCGTCTACACGCCGGGCGGCAGCGCCGCCTATCCCAGTTCGGTGCTGATGAGCGCGGTGCCCGCCCGCGTCGCGGGGGTCGAACGTCTGGTCATGGCCGTGCCCGCGCCGGATGGAGCGCTGGACCCGCTCGTTTTGGCCGCCGCCCGCATCGCCGGCATCGACGAGATCTATCGCATCGGCGGGGCCCAGGCCGTCGCCGCCCTGGCCTATGGCACCAAGACGATCCGCCCGGTCGACAAGATCATCGGCCCGGGCAACGCCTATGTCGCCGCGGCCAAGCGCCAGGTCTTCGGGACCGTCGGCATCGACCTGATCGCCGGGCCGTCGGAAATCCTGGTGGTCGCCGATGCCGACAACGACCCGGCCTGGATCGCGGCCGACCTCCTGTCCCAGGCCGAGCACGACCCGGTCGCCCAAGCCGTGCTGATTACGGACGACGAGGATTTCGCCGCCGCTGTCGAGGTCGCGGTCGAGGATCACCTTTCCCGCCTGCCGCGCGCCGCGATCGCCCGGCAAAGCTGGGACGGGCAGGGCGCGGTGATCGTCGTCGCGGACATGGCCGAGGCGCCGGCTCTGGTCGACCGGATCGCGCCCGAACATCTGGAACTGGCCCTGGCCGAACCGGAGGATTTCGCCGAGCGGGTGAACAACGCCGGAGCCATCTTCCTCGGCCGCTACACGCCCGAAGCGATCGGCGACTATGTCGCGGGCCCCAGCCATGTCCTGCCGACCTCGGGCAGCGCGCGGTTTTCTTCCGGCCTGGGCGTCCAGGATTTCCTCAAGCGCACCTCCCTTATCGCCCTGGACCGCGACGGTCTGGACGCGATCGGCCCGGCCGCCGTGACCCTGGCCGAGGCCGAGGGGCTCGACGCCCATGCCTTGTCCGTGGCCATCCGCCTCTCGCGCAACCGGCCGGGCTAGCCCGTGGCCGGCTCGGACCAGCGGATCGCCAACCTGACCCTGGATGATGGCTCCGTCGTCTATCGCAGCCGGGATGTCGAGCACGAGCGGACGGTTGCCATCTACGATCTGCTCGAGCAGAACCGCTTCGCTCCCGTCTCGGGGGTCGAAGGGCCCTTCGACCTGCATCTCGGCATCGAGGAGAACCGGATCGTCTTCGACATCCGCGATGCGGCGGGCGCGGCGGGCGATTGCTTGCGCCTGCCGCTCGGCTCCCTGCGCCGGGTCATCAAGGACTATTTCATCGTCTGCGAAAGCTATTTCGAGGCGATCCGCAAGCTCAGCCCGTCGCAGATCGAAGCCATCGACATGGGGCGCCGGGGCCTTCATGACGAAGGCTCCGAGATTCTGCGCGAGCGCCTGGCAGAACAGGTCGAGATCGACGACCTGACGGCGCGCCGGCTGTTCACCTTGATCTGCGTCCTGCACGTCCGGGGTTAGCGACGATGGCGGATCTGCCCGGCTCCGTTCTCTTCGCCTGCGGCCGCAATGCCATTCGTTCGCCCATGGCCGAGTGCATTCTCAAGCACTATCACGGTCGCCGGATCTTCGTGGATTCCGTGGGCGCCCGGCCCGACGGCAACGGCGTCGATCCCTTCGCCGTGGCGATCATGACCGAGATGGGTCTCGACCTGTCGGCGCACAAGCCTAAGAGCTTCGACGAATTGCAGGACGATTCCTTCGACCTCATCGTCACCCTGGAGCCGGCGGCCCAGCACAGGGCGATCGAGATGACCCGCACCGCGGCGGTCGATCTGGAATATTGGCCGACCCCCGATCCGACCGCCGTGGACGGCAGCCGGGATCAGCGGATGAACGCCTATCGCGAGGTGCGTCAATACCTGATCGGCCGAATCCTGGAGCGTTTCCCGCTGAACCCGATGGCGCCGCTTTAGCGCCGGCTTTCGCTTGGTGTCGTCCGCCGCGAAGAGGACCTCAGGCGGCCACGTCTTTGGCGGGAGCCTTCTTGCGGCGTTTGACGGGTTTCTTGGCGGCGGCTTTCTCGGCAGCGGCAAGGGCCTCGGCCTCGCGGTCGGCGGCTTCCTTGGCCAGGCGCAGCGCCCGAAGCTTGGCGCCCTTCTCCTTTTCGACCTTTTTCAGGCGTTGGTACTCGGTCACGGCGGCCTGCTTGTCCTGTTTCCGGAACACGGCATCCGCCATTTTCGAAGACTTCGCACTCATAACGCCTGCCTTTCAAGAAATCGCTGGCTTCGGCCCTGCCGATCAGCGGCGATTTGTTCGTTGCGGTGTGGAGTATGCAATATTAATAAACAAGAGCATTCGCTATGAAAGAAGAATAACCTTGAATCTTAGTTTGGCATACTCATTTAAAATGAAATCGGGAACACTCCCTTTAAATATGTTTATTGCGAGCCATTTCAAGGATTGGCGGGTCCGACAGGCTGGCGGGTTTGATCTGTTTTGAAGAGGTCCGATGGACGCCGCCCCGCGCTGCAAGACGGCCCGCGCTGCAAGACGGCCCGCGCTGCAAGACGGCCCGCGCTGCAAGACGGCCCGCGCTGCAAGACGGCCCGCGCTGCAAGACGGC
>JABIRQ010000084.1 GCA_018699755.1 Rhodospirillaceae bacterium
CCGCCGGAGAGCCTCGCGCTCGACCCGAACCATCCGGTGTTCCGGCGCGCGGCGTCCGGCGGCCATGCCGATCTGCGCACGGTCGAGATCGGTATCAATCCCCGCACGGGCAAGCTGCGCACTGAAATCGTCGCCGACGATGTGCGCGAATTGGCCGGTTTCTTCCATATGACGGCGGCGGAGGGAGGCTGGCGCGTCGCCGTGATCGACGCCGCCGACGACATGAACCGGACGGCCGCCAACGCCGTGCTCAAGATCCTGGAAGAACCGCCGCCCGACGCCCTGCTGCTGCTCGTCAGCCACGGCCCGGCGCGCCTGCTGCCGACGATCCGCTCGCGCTGCCGCAAGCTGGTCCTGCGCGCGCTGGCCGAGGAGGACGTGGTCCGCATCCTGCGCGACGGCATGCCGGAGATCGGGGAGGAGGAGGCGCGCCTGCTCGCCCGCTTGAGCGAGGGCAGTCCGGGCCGCGCGATCGAACTGGCCCGACGCGAGGGCCCCGCGCTCTATCGCCAACTGCTCGCCGTGCTCGAAGGGTTGCCCGTTCTGGATATCGGCGCGATCGGCGCGTTGGGCGATAAGGCCGCCGGGCGGGGAGCCGACAACGAAAGTTTCGAGACCGTGGCCGAACTGCTGCGCGGCGTGCTCTCGCGCCTCGTCCGCGCCAAGGCAACGGGCGAGATATCCGCGCCCGATCCGGCAGAGGCGGCGTTGCTCACGCGCTTGATCGCGCGCGGCGGCCTGGAGCCCTGGGCCGATGCGATCGATGCGGCGGAGGATCTGCTGCGCAGCGCCGATCCGCAGAATCTCGACCGCCGCCAGGTGCTGCAGACCGCCCTCCTGGGTCTCGAGGCGCCGGCCCGAGCCTGACCGCGGCCCGCGACAACTGCGGTTTCCCATGTCGAACGCGGTTGAATGGGGCCCGGCGATGACTATGGTTTCGCGCGGCGGACCCATCCGGGATCCGCGTCAGGGAGCCGATACGAAGATGGCAGAGGAACGAGACGCCGGCAGCAAGCCGTTCTACGTGACGACGCCGATCTACTACGTCAACGATGTCCCCCATATCGGCCACGCCTACACCACCCTGTCCTGCGACGTCCTCGCGCGCTTCAAGCGCCTGGACGGTTTCGACGTGCATTTCCTGACCGGCACGGACGAACACGGCCAGAAGGTCGAAACGGCGTCCCAGGTCGCGGGCATGACGCCGCAAGCCTTCGTCGACAAGGTGTCGGGGAATTTCCGCGACCTCGCTGCCGCAATGAACATCTCCAACGACGACTTCATCCGCACCACGGAAGACCGACACACCGCCGCCTGCCAGCAACTCTGGCGCGAACTCGCGGCGCGGGACGAGATCTATCTCGGCAGCTATGCCGGCTGGTACGCCGTGCGGGACGAGGCCTATTACGCCGAAGGCGAACTGGTCGACGGACCGGAGGGCAAGAAGCTGGCGCCGAGCGGCGCCGAGGTCGAATGGGTCGAAGAGCCGAGCTATTTCTTCCGCCTCTCGGCCTGGCAGGACCGGCTGCTGGCCCTCTACGAGGACAACCCGGACTTCATCGGCCCCGACAGCCGGCGCAACGAGGTCATCAGCTTCGTCAAGGGCGGCTTGTTCGACCTGTCGGTCTCGCGCACCAGCTTCGCCTGGGGCGTACCGGTCCCCGACGACCCGGCCCATGTCATGTATGTCTGGATCGACGCCCTGACGAACTACATCACGGCCGCCGGCTATCCGGACACCGACTGCGCACTCTACCGCCGGTTCTGGCCCGCCGATCTGCACATGATCGGCAAGGACATCATCCGCTTCCACGCGGTCTATTGGCCCGCCTTCCTGATGGCCGCCGGTCTGGAACCGCCCAAGCGGGTCTTCGCCCATGGCTGGTGGACCAACGAAGGCCAGAAGATCTCCAAATCCGTCGGCAACATCATCGATCCTTACGACCTGTTCGATCGCTACGGCGTGGATCAGACGCGCTATTTCCTGATGCGCGAAGTGCCTTTCGGCAATGACGGCGATTTCTCGCGCCGGGCCATCGCCAGCCGGATCAACAGCGACCTGGCCAACGATCTCGGCAACCTGGCCCAGCGCGTGCTCAGCATGATCGGCAAGAATTGCGGCGCGGCCGTGCCGCAACCGGCAGCGTTCTCGGCCGATGACGATGCGCTACTCGCCTCCGCCCACGGGTTGCTCGATACGGTGCGGCCGCTGTTCGATGCCCAGGCTTTTCACAAGGCCTTGGAGGCGATCTGGGCGGTGATCGGCGACGCCAACCGCTATGTCGACACGCAGGCGCCCTGGACCCTGCGCAAGACCGATCCGGAGCGCATGGCCACCGTGCTCTACGCCCTGGCCGAGACGATCCGCCACCTGGCGATCCTGGTCCAACCCATCATGCCCGAATCCTGTGCCAGGCTGCTCGACCAGCTCGCGGTGGAGGAGGGGGCGAGGGGCTTCGGCGATCTCGGCCCGGCCGGCGCCCTGCGCCCTGGAACCGCATTGCCCAAGCCCGAGGGCGTCTTCCCACGCTATATCGAGGAAGAAGGCGAGGAGGGCTGAGCCGATGGCGATGCTGGTAGACAGCCATTGCCACCTCGACTTCCCGGACTTCGCCGGGGAGCGGGACGAGGTCGTGCGCCGCGCCCGCGCCGCTGGGGTCGGCGCCTTCGTCACGATCTGCACAAAACTGAGCCACGCGGCGGAAATCCGCGAAATCGCCGCAAGCTACGATGCCATGTGGTGCTCGGTCGGGGTCCATCCCCACAACGCGGACGAGGAGGGGGTCGAGGATCCCGCGGAGATCGTCGCACTGACCGAATTCCCGAAAGTCGTCGGCATCGGCGAATCGGGCCTCGACTATTTCTATGACAACAGCGACCGGGCGGCCCAGCGGCGCAGCTTCCAATCCCATATCGAGGCGGCGCGGGACACCGGCCTGCCGCTGATCGTTCACACCCGCGACGCCGACGAGGACACCGTCGCCATGCTCCGCGACGGCATGGCGGACGGACGCCTCAAAGGATTAATCCACTGCTTTAGCACTTCGAGAGAACTCGCTGAAAAATCGATTGAATTGGGATTTTATATTTCTTTATCAGGCATCCTGACCTTCAAGCGGGCCGAAGAGTTGCGCGAGATCGCCCGCGACCTGCCGTTGGACCGTTTGCTGGTCGAAACCGATGCGCCCTATCTCTCACCCGTGCCCAAACGCGGCAAGCGCAACGAACCCGCCTTCGTCGCCCACACGGCGGCCTGCCTTGCCGAGGTCAAAGGCCTCGCACCGGACGAATTGGCCGAAGCCACGACGGCCAACTTCTTTCGCCTGTTCGAGAAGGCCCGGCCGGTACCGCCGGCGGCGCAAGCCAGCATCATTCCCGCATGAAGGTCACGATCCTCGGCTGCGGCGCTTCGCCGGGCGTGCCCATGCTCGGCTGCGATTGCCCCGTCTGCACCTCGGGCGACCCCAAGAACACGCGCACCCGCTCCTCGATTCTGGTCGAAGCAGATGAAGG
>JABIRQ010000126.1 GCA_018699755.1 Rhodospirillaceae bacterium
CAGGGTCACGGGCAGGACGCCCAGGCAGATCAGCACGGCGGCGAGGGCGAACAGCTCGAAACTGGCCGGATCGCCCAGATTGATCAGGAACTGCGCGAGACTCAGCGAGAAGTAGATCGAGATCATGTAGATCGCGAGCAGGCGGCCGCGGCTGGCCCGGTCGGCCTTGTCGTTGAGCCAACTCTCGCTGACCATGATCAGCCCGGCCATCGACGCGCCGGTCAGCCCGCGCAGGAGTGCCCAGACCGGCGCAAAGACCAGCAGGACCTGGCCCAGGGTGGAGGCCGCGAGGACCGAGGCGCCGGCGGCGAAGATGCGGATATGGCCGACCCGCTCGATCATTCGGGGGCCGACGCGCGCGCCGATGAACTGCCCTGCGAAATAGCAGGACATGACAATGCCCGCCACCTCGGTCGAGAAACCCTCGCTGACCATGCGCAGGCCGGTGATGGTGGTCAGCAGGCCGGTGCCGAGCTGGACGACTGCCATGCCGATGATGATGGGCGCGATATTGGCGACGCGCGGGGACACGACCCTCAGCCCGTAGCGGAGGGATCGGATGCGGTCTCCCTGGCCGATTCGTCGTGTTCTCCGCGCGGGTCGAGCTGGTAGGCCAAGGCAGTCCTTTGGGGCAGGGCGACGAAGGGCTCGCGCTCTCCGGCCTGCACGGCGGCGCGCGCGGTCATCCGCCTGATCGCGAAGATGGTGCACAAGGCGGCGGCCGCCGCCGTGTAGAGGAACAGGCCCGAGGGAGCCAGGATGCCCATGAACAAGGATGCGGCGAAGGGGCCGATGGCCGCGCCGATTCCGAAGGCGAGCAGAAGGCCGGCCGAAGCCTTCACGAGGTCGGAGGTGGCGATGAAGTCGTTGGCGTGGGCGATGCTCAAGCTATACAGCGTATAGGCGAAGCCCCCGAAAACGAAAGAAAGCGCAAACAGGCCCCATTCGCCGCGCCCGGCGAGGGTCGCCATTGCGAGGCTGGCCAGCCCGATGCCGATGCCGCTGATCGTGATCACCCAGCGGCGGTCCCAGCGGTCGGAGAGGCGGCCCAGGGGATATTGCAGAACGAAGCCGCCGAGCAGCGCCGCCGCGATGAAGGTCGCGATACTCGCGTTGTCCAGGCCGATCTCCTTGCCGAAGACCGGCGCCATGCCGGTGAAGCCGCCGACGATGAGGCCGGAGGTCAGGCAGCCGACGACGCCGAGGGGGGACAGGGTCCAAAGCGCCCGAAAGCCGAAGCGCGAGGTGTCCTCGCCGCCGGGCGAAGTCGCTCGGGTCATGGCGACCGGCACCAGGGCGAAGGCGAAGAGGGCGGCCGCCAGGCTGAACAAGGCGTAGCCCTCGATATCGTCGAGCACGAGAAGATACTGGCCGAGCCCGATCCCGAGATAGATCACGAGGCCGTAGAGCGAGAGGACCTGGCCCCGGTTCTCGTTGCTCGCCGTTGCGTTCAGCCAGCTCTCGGTGACCATCGAGAGGCCGGCCAGGGCGTAGCCCGCCACCAGTCGCATGACGATCCAGGCGGTCGCGTCGACGAAGACCGGCAGGGCGAGGATGGAGATGCAGGCCAGGGCGGCGAAGGCGGCAAAGGCGCGCACATGGCCCGCGCGGCCGATCACGCGGCCGCCATGCAGGGTGCCGACGACGAACCCCGCGTAGTAGCTTGAGACGATCAGGCCGATCACCCCGGTCGACATGCCCTCGACCACCGCGCGCAGGCTGAGCAGGGTGGAGACGAGCCCGTGGCCCATGACCAGTATGAGGTAACCGAGAAGAAGCGCGGTGACGGAAGGGAGGACTTTACGCATGACGGGGCTCGGCGCGCAGGAGAGCTCGCGCGGCTCGGTCGCGAGGATCTGATTCTGCCGCCCGAATGCCTGGAATCCGAGGCGCGATCAAGACAAAAACGCGCGTCCCCGGGAAATTCGGCGCGCGGTCCCCGCGCGTCAGCGTTTGCCGGCGAGTCGCCGGCCGTCGTCGGTCAGCTTGCAGACCAGCCAGTCGGGCTTGATCGGGTTGGAAAACCAGGGCTCGGCCCAGCCTGCTTCGAGGCAGCGCCGAATCGTCCGCGCATCGATCCGCTTTCCGTTCTCGTCGAACAGGGGCAGCTTGCCGCCGGGTTGGTCCACGCCCCGGCGCAGCCAGGCCCGCTGGGCCCGGCTCGGCGCGCCGCTCGATTGGCCCTGTGTCGATTGACCCTGTGTCGATTGGGTCTGCGTCGATCGGTCGTGTTCCGGCAGAACGGAGTCCGCCGTTTCGTCGTTCGTGACGACGACTTTCAGATGTGCCATCTCACCGTCCCCTCCCGATGGACGTGCGAGACATCCTAAGGAAAAGGGGCGTCGGGCGCTATTGCGAAGGGCGCGGGGCCGTCCGGGTCGGCGATCCGGAAATGCGGGGCGCTAGCAGGCTGTTGAAAGAAGAGCATTGTGCCAATCATCCTTCGAGACGCGCGCCTCGCGCGCTCCTCAGGATGGGGAGAAACAATACCTAAGCCTCACCCTGAGGAGGCCCCTCTTCGGGACGCGCGCTTGCGCGCGCTTCTCAGGATGAGGAGGCCGTCTCGAAGGGTCTGTTTGCCTTCTTCAACACCCGCTAGCCGTCCTCCGCCGGGTCGTTGTCGTTCGCCTGGCGCTTCAAACGGCGGATGACCGATTTGCGGTAGTCGGGATCCCAGACGACCCGGTTGTAGTCGATCCCGTCACCGTCGGAGCAGCCGGGACCGGGCGCCTCTCCGGATCCGCGTCCGGGACGCTTCTTGGGCGGAGGGCGGTTCGTCATGCACATGGCGCGCCTGCCTTTGCCATTTCGGGCCTTTGCCGTCTGGGGGCAAGGTGCCGGCGAAAGGGGGCCGCCCGGGGGCGCGAATGAGGCGGAATTCGGGCGCGCTACTCCGCCGCCTTCCGCCCGGCCGCGTAGTTCAGGGCCTGATCGAGATCGCCGATGATGTCCTCGACCGTCTCGATGCCGATCGAAATGCGGATGACGTCGTCGCCCGCGCCGGCCGCCGCCCGCGCCTCGGGCTCAAGCTGGCGGTGGGTGGTCGA
>JABIRQ010000083.1 GCA_018699755.1 Rhodospirillaceae bacterium
GAAATCCGGGGACGGCATACAGCGATGGGCGATGCGGAGGCAACGGCCCGCGTCTTCGCCGCCCTGGTTCCGCGCCTGCGCGAGGCCGGAATCCGGACCTTGGCCGAAGCGCGCGCCGCCTGCCGGCGAATCGATGGACGCGAGGCCATGGCCGCCGGCCGCCCCGAGACGGCCCGCGGCATGGAGGCGCACCGCCTGGAAGCGACCGCCGGCGAACGCATCGACAGCTATCCGTACCGCCATCGCGTCGAGGAGGTGATGTCGACGCCGCCCGTCCGCCTGCCCGCCGGAAAGACCCTGCGCGAGGCCGTGGACGCGCTCATCGAAAAAGGCGTGAGTTCGGTTTTCGTCGACATGCCGGACGGTCCCGCGGGCACCCGGGGCGGCGCGACCGGTATCGTCACCGAACGGGACGTCCTGCGTTGCTTGCAGGCCAAGGGCCAAGCCGCCCTCGACACCCCGCTGGCCGAGATCGCCTCCGCGCCGGTCCATGCCATCCGGCGCGATGCTTTCGTCTACCGCGCCATCGGGCGGATGGAGCGACTGGGGATCCGCCATCTGGCGATCGTCAACGATGCCAGGGAGATCGTCGGCGCGGTGACCACGCGCAACCTGCTGCGCCATCGCATGACGACGGCGATGGTGCTGGGCGACGAGATCGGCACGGGCGCGGATGAGACCGAACTGGCCGCTGCCTGGGCCAAGGTCCCGGCGATGGCCCATCGCCTGACCGGCGAGGGCGTCGATCCCCGCCAGGCCGCCGCCGTCATCAGCGCGGAAATCTGCATGCTGACAAGGCGCGCGGCCGAGATCGGCGCGCAGCGCATGCGCGAGAGGGGGTTGGGCGAAGCGCCGACACCCTACGCCGTCCTGGTCCTCGGCTCGGCCGGGCGCGGCGAAAGCCTGCTCTCGGCGGACCAGGACAACGCCATCGTCTACGAACGGGGCGAGCCCGACGGGCCGGAGGACCGGTGGTTCGCGGCGCTCGGCACCCATATCGCCGACATCCTCGACCGGGTCGGAGTGCCCTATTGCCAAGGCGGCGTCATGGCCAAGAACGCGGCCTGGCGAAAGAACGCGGCGGCCTGGCGGCAGACGGTCGATCACTGGGTGACCCGCCAGCGGCCCGAGGACCTGCTGAACGTCGATATCTTCTTCGACGCCGTTCCGGTCCTGGACCGGGACGGCCTGGGCGAGACGATCTGGCGCTATGCCTATGAACGCGGGCGCGCCGAGCGGACCTTTCGGCGCGCCCTGTCCGAAACCCTGAAGACTTGGCAATCGCCGGTCGGCCTGTTCGGCGCCATCCGCACGGGCCATGACGGCCGCGCCGACCTGAAGCTGGGCGGTTTGCTGCCGATCTTCACCGCCGCCCGGGTCCTCTCGCTTCGGACCGGAGAGATCGCACGCGCCACGCCGGACCGCCTGCGTGGCGCGGCGAGGGCGGAGATCGCCTCCGAAGATCAGATCGAGGAGCTGGTCGAGGCACACCGCGTCCTGCTCGGCACCCTACTCGCGCAACAGATCGAGGACGTCGAGCACGGCGTCCCGCCGGGGCCCAGGGTCGACACGAGCCGCCTCGACAAGGCGGAGCGGGCCGCCCTTGTCGACGCCCTGCGCCGGGTTCCCGAAGCAATCGACATCGCCCGGGAAGGCATGCTCTAGCCGCCGGATCGGCGGCCTATTTCGCCCCGTCCGAGCCGAATGCGTCGTAGAGCAGCGCCGCGATATCGCCTTCCAGCGGGAAGGACAGCATGCCCATGACCGAATAGCCCAGCAGCCAGGGCATCACATAGAACCGGAACAGGTAGAAAAACCAGGCGATGAAGAGCGGCACCATCGGATCGACCAGGAACCCCGGGGTGACCGGGCGGAAAAGCCGCAGCAGCGGGTCGGTCATGCGGACGAAGATTCGCATGAAGAAGAAGTCGGAATCGATCGGCAGGAACAGATTCATGGCCGCCCGGCCGATCAGGGTCCACATGATCGCGCCCATGACGTAGTCCAGCACGATGACCCAGAGGGGGAATGCGCCCATGGCCTCTCTCCCTGATTGGCGATTTCTGTCTCGATAATGCGCAAAAAAAGCGGGGGCGGAAAACGCTTCCGCCCCCGATACTCACAGTCCGGAACGCCTAGTGTTCGGCGCTCAGGATGGTCGGGCCCGTCGGGTCGCGCACTTCGTCGACCATGGCCTGCATCTCCTCGTCCGGTGCCGGCGTCATGAGGCTGACCACCACCATGGCGATCAGGCTGACCGGCATACCGATTATCGCGAAGCGCAGATGGTCGATCTCGGCCCAAGGCGCCATCGCCCCAGTGTAGACCATATAGAGGTACAGCGACCCCGCGCCGAAGCCGCAGACCATGCCGGCGACCGCGCCGGGACGGTTGGCCCGTTTCCACCAGATCCCGAGGACCAGGGGGAAGAACAGGCCGGAAGCGGCGAAGCAGAACGCCCAGGCCACAGCGCCCAGGATTCCCGTCAGCTGCATACTGGCCACCAGGGCGGCGGCCGCGCCGATGACGAGAAGCAGCACACGCGCGACGATCAGCCGGGTTTTGGTATCCGCCTTCGGGTCGATGATCTTGTAGTAGAGATCATGACTGAGGGCGTTGGCGATCGCCAACAGGAGTCCGTCGGCGGTCGACATCGCGGCCGCCAAGCCGCCCGCGGCCACGAGGCCGGAGATGACATAGGGCAGACCAGCGATTTCCGGCGTGGCCAGGACGACGATGTCCGGGCGCATGAAGAACTCGTTCAACTGAACGATCCCGTCGCCGTTCTGATCGACCACGGCCAACATGCCGACGCTCGACCAATTCTGCACCCATTCCAGGCTCGCGACATCCGCGAAGGCCTTGCCGATCACTGCCGTCGGCAGGGTCGGGTCCAGCAGTTGCAGCTTGGTCAGGGTCGCCAGCGCGGGCGCCGTGAAGTAGAGCAGGAAGATGAAGAACAAGGACCAAGCCACGGACTTGCGCGCGGCCCGCACGGTCGGCGTCGTGAAATACCGCATCAGGATATGCGGCAGGGACGCCGTGCCCGCCATCATGGAGAGCGCCAGGGTGACGAACTTCCAGGAGTCCCAGCCGCCCTGCGGATCGAAATGCGGCGTGGTCAGGACGCGAAGGCCGGCGACCGCTTCCATCGCCGGTTGGAGGCCGTATTCCGCCTGCAGTTCGGCGATCCGCTGGGCCGCGTCGCCATAGACAAATTGCGGAATGACGCCGAAGCCCTGGGCGTTCGACATCCAGAACACGGGTACGAGATAGGCGATGATCAGCACGATATATTGCGCCACCTGGGTCCAGGTCACGCCGCGCATGCCGCCCAGCATCGAGCAGAGCAGGATGCCCAGCAGCCCGAACCAGACGCCGATGTAGAACGGAATGTCGAGAGCCCGCGACGCGATCGTGCCGGTGGCGTTGATCTGCGCCGTCACATAGGTGAAGGACGCGACCACCAGGACGATGACGGCGCAGAAGCGCGCGAGGTTGCCGCCGTAGCGGGTGCCGATGAAGTCGGGCACCGTGTAGCAGCCGAACTTGCGCAGATACGGCGCCATCAGGGCGTTGACCAGCACATAGCCGCCGGTCCAGCCGATGATGAAGCCCAGATAGGGATAGCCGCCGAAATAGATGCCGCCGGCCAGCGCCACGAAGGACGCGCCGGACATCCAGTCCGCCCCCGTCGCCATGCCGTTGTAGAACGCCGGAACCTGGCGCCCCGCGACGTAATAGGCGTCGACCTGCATGGTGCGCGACAGCCAACCGATCGCCGCGTAGATGAAGATGGTGAAAAGCAGGAACAGGATGCCGATGGTCCGGGCGTCCGCGCCGAACTGCTCGAGCACCGCCATGAGCGCGAAGAAGACGAGAAACCCGAGGGTATACAGCGCGTATACCTTGCCGAGTTTGTCGACGAAGCTTCCGCCCGCCTTTGGATTTTCTGCAGACATGTTTTAGCCCCCCAGCCTATTCGCCGCTGCCGTAGTTGTCGTCGATCGAGTCCTGAAGCAGATTCTGGACGACAATCAGCAAGACGAACACGATGAGCGAGCCCTGCACGACGAAGTAGTAACCCAACTCGAACCCGATGAACGAGAACGCGTCGAGCTCCTTTGCGAACCATGGCACCACCAAGCCGAAGATGGCCCAGATTGCCAGGACCACGTAGGTCAGGTTTCGGGTTTTGGCCCAATGGATCTTGCGTTTTTCGGTTTTATCTTGAGTCAATGTAACCCCCCCTTCAGGTCACAATCGGAAGGAACCGTTCGGGAATTCGCCTCTTCTTTCGGACCATGGAGGCGTTCGACAATTCAGGCAATTGGATAGCAATATATCGAAATGTGGCACAGATTGGTACTGCAATGTCGATAGCGCCCTGCCCGGCCCATCCGTGATTCGAGAGCTCTGGTCCGTCCTGCGGCCCCTGCTTCCCTCGATGCGGGAGAGATTCGCGCGCAATCCGATCCGAACGGCGGACGACCTCGCCGCTTTCGTGCGCATGCGCGCGGCCTTCATCGCGCAGACCACCCTCCACGGCTATCTGAAGACCCGCATGGGAACGTCGTTCCAACGGTATTTCGAGGACGAGGTCTTCTCGGCGTCGATCCGGGCGGCGAGCGTGAAGCTGTTCACCGCCTGCGCCGCCGATATGGCGATCTTCGCAGCCGCGACCGCGGCGCGGGACGACGCCCTGGACGACGGCGAAGCCTCGGCCTTGGCCGCGTTCTGCTATCGCGAGGCCCTCGCCCAGGCACTCGAGGACCGGGACCTGGGCGAGGTGCCGGACGATGCGGCCGCGCGCTTTGCCCTGCGCCTGTCGACGGCGCGCTGGCAGGAAGCCCATCGGGGCGAGATGGCTTTCGCCGACAGCCCCGAGGCCCTGGTGCGCTACGCCCCCGTGATCGACGAGTATAAGAAGATGGACCGGGAAATCGTCCGCAATTCCATCCGCTTCCGCTGGCGCGACGTGCGCGAGACCCTGCGCAAGCGGATCGAAACCGACGCCGTCCTCGCGGACTGGCGCGGCCGTCAGGCGGAAGCCGTGCGAAGCTAGTCCAGCGGGGCCATCAAACGGCCCGTTCGCGGGCGCTCGGCCAGGGCGCGGTCCGCAAGGCCGCCTCAGCCCTGCAGGACGCCCCGCCGCGATTCGTACTCATCCGCATCGATCTCCCCCCGGGCGAAGCGCTCGCGCAACACGGCGAGCGCCCGATCTCCATCGGCCCGGTCGCTCCGGCCGCCATGACCAAGCCCGCCGAGCCAGCGCACGATCAGAACGGTGGCGACGACCGCCAGGATCAGAAAAAAGACCATCATGAACGGGCCCATGAACCAGCCATGCCCGCCCCCCTGCCACATCATGCCGGGCCCGTGGCCGTCTTGGAGATCGGCAAGCGCGGGGCCGGACGCCAGCACACCGACGAATGCCGAAAGGATCGCGGGAAACCGGATCATCGCTCGTTCTCCTCCGCTTGAAGGCCGCCTAGCGGGTCCGACGACCCAGCACCGCGACCAGTTCGCTCACCTTGGCGCGCTGTTCCCCTTCGTCGCCGCTGCGGATCGCCGCGTCGACGCAGTGGGAGACGTGATCGGCCAGAACCTCGTCCTCGACCCGGCGCAAGGCCGCGCGCACCGCCTGGATCTGGGTCACGACGTCGATGCAGTAGCGGTCCTCCTCGACCATTTTTTGGAGGCCGCGGACCTGGCCCTCGATCCGCCGCAGGTGCCGGCCGCAGGATTTGCGCGCATCGTCGTTCATGATTATACTATACCCCTGTAGGGTATATAAATCAAGTTTGGGTGGCACTATGATTTCGCGAAAACTCGGCCTTGGCGTCGCCGCTCTCGCGCTGCTCGCCGGTGCGGCGACCATCGCGTTCATGCAGGGGGAAAGCGTCTCAAAGGCATCGGCCGAAACCGCCGACCTGGCCCGGGGCGCGCGGGTCTACGCCGAATACTGCGCGAGCTGCCACGGCGCGAATCTGGAAGGCGAAGCGAACTGGCGAACACGCAAGCCGGACGGCCGCCTGCCCGCGCCGCCCCAGGACGCCACCGGCCATACCTGGCACCATCCGGACGCGGTGCTGTTCGAGATCGTCAAGCAAGGCACCGAGGCCCTCGCGCCGCCCGGCTACAAGAGCGACATGCCCGGCTTCGCGGACAGCTTGAGCGATGCGGAGATCCACGACGTGCTCGCCTATATCCGCAGCCGCTGGCCCGCCGAGATCCGCGCCCGCCAGGCCGCGATCAGCGCGGGGCAGGGCGGGTGACGGCGCGGATGAGCGCCTTGCGGGGGAACCTGTCGCAGCGACGACGCATCGGAAGAGGAATCGGGGCATGAGCGGGACCTGCCATCATCACGCGGCTTCGGAGGACGGGGCCGTCGCCGATCCGGTCTGCGGCATGACCGTCGACCCGGCCACGGCCGAGCACCGCCGTGCCCACGAAGGCAAGACCTATTTCTTCTGCGGCGCGCGCTGCGCCGAGCGATTCGAGGCGGAGCCCGCGCGCTTTCTCTCGGGCAAGGCCGAGCCGCCGCCCGCAGGGGCGGAGGGCGACGAATACATCTGCCCCATGTGCGAGGGCGTGCGCCAGACCGGGCCCGGCACCTGCCCGAAATGCGGCATGGCGCTGGAGCCGGCGGCGCCCGGGCCGCGCACGGCGACCCGCTACACCTGCCCCATGCATCCCGAGATCGTGCGGGACACGCCC
>JABIRQ010000432.1 GCA_018699755.1 Rhodospirillaceae bacterium
CGGGCGTTCGTCTTCCATTTTGATGCGGATGCCGACACCGCCGAATCCGGTGCGTCTGGCGCGTTCCTCGTCGGCGTCCCTGGCCGAGGAATAGCGCGTGAAGCCGTCCAGGCCCGAGAGGGCCTCATCGAACACGACCTCGTAGATTCGTTCGGGCTCCGCCGTTGCGAGTTCGGGCGATGCCCTGCGTCCTGCGCTGAGCGCGGCGCTCGTAAGCCGGGCCCAGCCGGCGACGTCGCGCGGACCGGGCGCGGTGAAGGAATCGATCGGCCCGGCGGCATTCACCAATCGAATCATGCCGCCGTCGCGCCGGACCAGAACCGCCGAATCGATCTCGGTCATCCCGCCGAGGCCGTCGAAGGCAATGTCGCCGACGGGAACATCCTCGATATACCGCTCGGCGATGTCGCCGTATCCCTTGGAGAAGACCAGCTTTGCGTCCGCTTCGAACGAGGTGCCGGACACCTTCTGGTTCACGCAGCCCGAGAGAGCGAGGCCGATGGCGGCGAAGACCCCTAGCAGGGCGGCGCCGGATACGCCCGGCCGCTTCCCAGCCGTTCGGACTCTGGAGGTAGAGTACTCTCGATTCATGGCCGCATCGGTTTTGTCGTCGCCCCGTCGCGAGGCAGCGCCACACTATCCTAGGGTGAAGTGTTAAGCACCAAATAAAGCGCTTTCTCGGCGGATCGAGGGCATGTCTAGCGGCGGCCCTTCTTGCGGCCCCGAGCGGCGGGCTTCTTTCGCGTGGGTTTGCGGCGCGCGCGCGGCATGCCGCCCTCGGACTCGCTGCCGCCGGCAATCAGCTCGAAACCGAGGCTGCCGGTCACCTCGCTCGCTTCGCGCAGGCGCACTTCAACGGTATCGCCAAGTCGGAAGCGGCGGCCTGTCGCGCGCCCGACGAGGCAGTGCTTGTCCTCGTCGTGATCGTAGTAGTCGTCGGACAGGCTGCGCATGGGAACGATGCCGTCGGCACCGGTTTCTTCCAGAGTCACGAACAGGCCGAAGCGGGTGACGCCGTTGATTCGGGCTTCGAAATTCGCGCCGACGCGGTCGGCCATGAAGGCCGTGACGTAGCGGTCCATAGCGTCGCGTTCGGCAGAGACCGCGCGCCGTTCGCAGTTCGAAATCCGTTCGCCGAGGGCTTCGAAGCCGTCCTCCGTACCGGCGGGCAAGCCTCCGGGGCCGAGATGGAACGCACGGACCAGGGCGCGGTGGACCAGGAGATCGGAATAGCGCCGGATGGGCGATGTGAAATGGCAATAGTGGCGAAGGCCCAGTCCGAAATGACCCAGGTTGCGGGGCGAATAGACCGCCTGCGACTGGCTGCGCAGGATGACTTCATTGATCAGCGCTTGTTCGGGCTTGCCCTGGGCCTGGAGAAGCACCCGGTTGAACATCGCCGGGCGAAGGACCTGGCCGAGCGCCAGTCGGTAGCCGAGGTCGTTCAGGAATTCTGCGATGGCGGAAACCTTGGCTCGGTCCGGACTCTCATGGACTCGATACATGACGGGCGCGCGCCGGGCTTCGAGCGCCTCCGCCGCCGCGACATTGGCGGCGATCATGAACTCTTCGATGAGGCGATGGCTGTCGAGGCGGTGGCGCGGTTCGATTCCGGCGATGCGGCCCTGGTCGTCGAACCGCACCTGGCGCTCCGGCAGATCGATTTCCAACGCGCCGCGCTTGCGTCGCGCCTCGGCCAGCACCGAGTAGGCGCCATAGAGCGGGGCGATGACGGACTCGGCGAGCGGTCCGGCATTCTCGTCCGGCGTGCCGCCATGGGCCGCCTGTACTTGTTCGTAGGTAAGGCGCGCGGCCGAGCGCATGAGCGCGCGTTCGAAGCGGTGGGATGTGACCTGGCCGTTCCGGTCGATGCGCAGATGCGCGACCAGGCAGGCCCGGTCCTCGTTCGGCCGGAGGGAGCACAGGTCGTTGGACAGGGCTTCGGGCAGCATGGGCACGACCCGGTCCGGAAAATAGACGGAGTTGCCGCGCAAGGCGGCGGCCCGGTCCAGGGCGTCGTCGGGTCGGACGTACCAGGAGACATCCGCGATGGCGACCTTGATTTGCCAACCGCCTTCCGCGTCCGGATCGGGCGCGGCCCAGACCGCGTCGTCGAAGTCGCGCGCATCGGCGCCGTCGATGGTGACCAGCGGCAGGTCGCGGAGATCGGTCCGGCCGTCGAGATCGGCGGGTTTGGCCGCCTTGGCCTGGGCGAGCGCGGCGGCGGAGAACTCGGTCGGGATGTTGTGGGTATGGATCGAGACCAGGCTGAAGGAGCCCGGATCATCGAGCCGCCCGATGACTTCCGTGACCCGGCCGCGGACGAGGCCCGCGCGCTCGCGGGCCAGGGTTTCGACCAGCACGAGATCGCCGGGCCCGGCCGCCCCTTCGTCGCCCGCGCCGATCTCGAACTCGTCGCGCAGGCGTCGGTCGGTGGCCTGGACCCGGCCGCCGCGGGTGCCCTTGCGATAGACGCCGAGGACCACCGTGGGCGCGGCCGTGATCCGGCGCATCGCCTCGCCTTCATAGCCGCCGTCGGGCAGGGGTTTCAGCCGGGCGAGCAGACGGTCGCCGACCGCCGGCGCGCTGATGCCGGCGCCGGTGCGCGAGAGATAGATGCGGGGGGCCGGGCCGTCGCCCTGCCAGCGGGTCGGGACGGCGATGACCTCGCCGTCGATATCGACCTCGTCGATCCGCACCACGGTGACCGAGGGCAGGCGGTCGGTCGGCATGACCCGGCGCCGCTCCTTCGCGATCTCGCCCTCTTTCTCCAATTCGCTGAGCAATTCGCGCAGCCTGCGGCGGTCGGGTCCGGTGATCCGGAAGGCCCGCGCGATCTCGCGCTTGCCGACCTCGACCGGGTTCTGCCGGATGAAGTCGAGAACCGTCTCCTTGGTCGGGAAATATCCGGGCTTGCGGTCGCCCTTTGCCAAAATCGGCGGCCTAGTCGTCGCCGGCCGAGGCGGCCGCTTTGGCCGGGGCCTTCGCTTTGGCCTTGGCTTTCGGCTTGGCTTTCGTCTTCGCGGCGGTCTTGGACTTGGTTGTGGTCTTGGAGGCAGGTTTGGCTTTCGGCTTGGCCTTGCCGCCGCCCTTCGCGGCGCGCGCTTCGAGCAGGGCCACGGCCTCGTCGAGCTTGATCTCCTCGGGCGGCTTGCCCTTGGGGATCGGGGCGTTGTTGCGGCCGTGCTTGATATAGGGGCCATAGCGGCCGTTCATGATCCGCACCGGCTTCTTGTCCGCCGGATGATCGCCCAACTCATGCAGGGCGGCCGCGCCGCCGGTCTTCTTGTCCTTGATGAGGGAGACGGCGTGATTCAGCCCGATCTCGAACATGTCCTCGAAGGCGGGCAGCGAGGTATAGGCGCCGTCATGCTGGAGATAGGGGCCGTAGCGGCCGAGTCCGGCCACGATCGGCTTGCCGGTTTCCGGATGATCGCCGACCAGGCGCGGCAGCGAGATGAGCTTGCGCGCCAATTCGAGATCGACATCGGCCGGCGAGACTCCCTTGGGCAGGGAGACGCGCTTGGGCTTGGCGCCCTTCTCGACGGCTTCGCCCAATTGCAGATAGGGACCATAAGGGCCCTTGCGCAGGGTGATCGATTGGCCGCTTTCCAGATCCTCGCCGATCTCGCGGGGCCCCGCATTGCCGGCCTCGGCATCCTCTTCGGCGCCGGCGGCGATGACCAGGGCGCGGGTATAGCGGCATTCGGGATAGTTCGAGCAGCCGATGAAGGCGCCGAACTTGCCGAGTTTCAGACCCAGACGGCCACCCTCGCAGGTCGGGCAGCTGCGCGGATCGCGTCCGTCCTCTCCGACCGGGAAGAAATGCGGGCCCAGATCGTGGTCCAGCGCGTCGATGACCTGGGTCAGGGACAGGTCCTTGGTCCCGGCCACGGCGGTCTCGAAGGCTTCCCAGAACTCGCGCAGGACCTGTTTCCAATCGATCGTGCCGTTGGAAACATCGTCCAGCTTGTCTTCCAGTTCGGCGGTGAAACCGTATTGGACATAGCGCGCGAAAAAGCTTTCGAGGAAGGCGGTGACGACGCGGCCCCGGTCCTCGGGCACGAAGCGGGCCTTGTCGATCTGGACGTAGTTACGGTCCTTGAGAATCTCGATGATGCTGGCATAGGTCGAAGGCCGGCCGATGCCCAGTTCCTCAAGACGCTTGACCAGGCTCGCCTCGGTATAGCGCGGCGGCGGCTGGGTGAAATGCTGCTCGGGCAGGATGTCGCCGCGTTCGAGGCCGTCGCCGGCGGCGAGCGGCGGCAGCGTGCGGTCGTCGCCATCCTCGTCCGCAACATCGTCTCGGCCTTCCTGATAGACCGCGAGGAAGCCGTCGAAGGCGAGAGTGGAGCCGTTCGCGCGCAGGATTGTCCTGCCGTCCGAACCCGGAATATCGGCAGCGACCTGGTCGAATTCCGCGCTTTCCATCTGGGATGCGATGGTTCGCTTCCAGATCAGCTCGTAGAGGCGAAGCTGGTCCGAATCGAGATACTGGGCCATATCCTTCGGGAGCCGGGACATATCCGTCGGCCGGATTGCCTCATGGGCCTCCTGGGCGTTCTTCGCCTTGGTGCGATAGACGCGCGGCTTCTCCGGGACATAGCGGTCGCCGTAGAGGCGTTGGATCGCGGCGCGCCCGCCATGGATGGCGTCCTGGCTCAAGACCACGCTGTCGGTCCGCATATAGGTGATCAGGCCGACTGTCTCGCCGCCCAGGTTGGCGCCTTCGTAGAGCTGCTGGGCCAGGCGCATGGTGCGGCTCGCGCCCAGGCGCAGCTTGCGCGAGGATTCCTGCTGCAGGGTCGAGGTCGTGAAGGGCGGGCGGGGATGCCGCTTGACCCGCTTCTTCTCGACCTCGCCGACGGCGAAAACCGCGCCGGCGACGGCCTCGGCCGCGCGCTTCGCAGTCGCCTCGTCGCCCAAGTCGAACTTGTCCAACTTGACACCATCGAGATGGGTCAGCCGTGCAGTAAAAGTCTCGCCCGTATCGGTCGTGAAGACGACTTCGACCGTCCAGAA
Source organism: Rhodospirillaceae bacterium (assembly GCA_018699755.1). Taxonomy (GTDB): domain Bacteria; phylum Pseudomonadota; class Alphaproteobacteria; order CADEGL01; family CADEGL01; genus JABIRQ01. Next base: position 5,023 of record JABIRQ010000432.1, read on the forward strand.
CTCCCGCGGCTTGAACAGTTCGATCTCGGATTCGCGCTCGCAGATCAGGCGCAGGGCGACAGACTGCACCCGACCGGCCGACCGGCTGCCGGGCAGTTTCCGCCACAGCACCGGAGAAAGGGTAAAACCGACGAGGTAGTCGAGCGCCCGGCGCGCCAGATAGGCCTCGACCAGGGCCTGATCGATCTCGCGCGGATGGGTCATGGCGTCGAGCACGGCGCCTTTCGTGATCTCATGGAAAACCACGCGGCTGACGTCGATATCCTTGAGGGCCTTGCGCTGCTCCAGAACCTCGCGCACATGCCAAGAAATGGCTTCTCCCTCGCGGTCGGGATCGGTCGCGAGATAGAGCGCGTCCGCCCCCTTCAGCGCCTGGGCGATCGCCTTGATCTGCTTCTCGCTGCGCTGGTCGACCTGCCAGCTCAGTTCGAAATCCTCATCGGGTCGAACTGAGCCGTCCTTGGGCGGCAGGTCGCGCACATGGCCGTAGCTTGCCAGGACCGTGTAATCCGGTCCGAGATACTTGTTGATCGTCTTGGCCTTGGCCGGCGATTCGACGACGACGACATTCATCAGGCGAGGTGCCCCGCTATTTGTTCGAACCGAAAAACCTACCGGTAAGAATAGGTTAGGTGCTCGAAACCTGGTTTCCAGGATGGCGTTCCAACCGCCCCGCTAGCTCCAATTCGAGCAAGACCGTCGAGACGACGGACGGGGACAGATGGCACTGACGGACGATTTCGTCAACCGGCACCGGAGCAGGGCCGAGCGCCTCGACGACCTTCTTGCGGGCTTCCTCGGCCGCCGAATCGGCATCCTCCGACGGGTTTTCCGCCGGTTCCGCTTGTGGCCGGGTCGGTCTGCGCAAGCCGCCGACCCCAGGCAGGGTTTCGGCGACGTCGGTAGCCGATTCGGTCAACACCGCACCTTGGCGAATCAGATCGTTGGTGCCGCCGCAGCGCGGATCCAGGGGCGATCCTGGAACGGCGAAAACCTCGCGCCCCTGTTCCCCGGCCAATCGTGCGGTGATGAGGGAGCCGGAGCGTTTGGCCGCCTCGACCACCAGGGTGCCCAGCGACAGGCCGGAGATGATTCGATTGCGAAAGGGGAAGTGGCGCGCCTGGGGCACGGTGCCGGGCGGGTGCTCTGCCAGGATCGCGCCGCC
>JABIRQ010000304.1 GCA_018699755.1 Rhodospirillaceae bacterium
ACACACACATACACACACCAGGGTTGGGAATTCTTGCATCGCCCAACGCTGCCGCACTCGTGAGGAGGATGAGGTGCGGATGCGTGAGTGGGAAGAGCAGACACAGCGCCGCACACAGCTGGGGGACCATCATGAGCAGCTCGTCGTCCAACACATACACGTCGTGGAAGCCCCAGGTGTCCGGGAGGCCGAGACGCCGCACGAAGCCTATGCCGCCATCGTCGAGGAGACGGTCGGCGCGCTCGGTTGCGAATTGGCGATCGAGCCGGGCCGCTCCCTCGTCGGCAATGCCGGTGTTCTTCTGACGCGCGTGCTCTATGTCAAACAGGCAGGAAGCCGCCGCATCGTGATCGTCGACGCCGCCATGAACGACCTGATCCGCCCGGCCCTTTACGAGGCCCATCACGGCATCCGCCCCGTCCAACCGAGACCGGGCGAGCCAAGTCCGGCGGACGTGGTCGGCCCGGTCTGCGAGACGGCCGACACCTTCGCCGTGGCCCGCCCGCTGCCTCCGGTCGAGCCCGGCGACCTGCTGGTGATCGATTCGGCTGGCGCCTACGCCGCAGCCATGGCGTCGGGCTATAACGGCCGCCTGCCGGTGCCGGAAGTGCTCGTCAGGGGCGGCGACTATGCCGTGGTCAAACCCCGACCGGGATTCGACGCAGTCCTGGGCCAAGATCGCATCCCCGACTGGCTCGCCGCCGCCACGATCCCCGAGCGGCGCGGCGCGGCCTGACCATGGAACGGGCCGCGCGAGAGGCCCGGGAGGCCGCGGCCGAAGCCCTGCGGCGGCGACTCGCTCCACGCCTTGCCCTCGCTTGGCTGGCTCTGACCTGGGAACGGGTGTGGGGAGCGGCGTGGCAGGCGGCACTGCTCGCCGGCCTGTTCCTGGTCACCGCCCTCTTCGATCTTTGGCCGCTGCTGCCCGACTGGCTGCATCTGGGCGGCCTGATGGCCCTGGCCGCCGCGCTCGGTATCCTGCTTTGGCGCGGCTTCACCGGGTTCGCTCTGCCCGGCGCGGGCGAACTGCGCCGCCGGCTCGAGCGCGACAGCGGCCTGGCTCACCGACCGTTAGAGACCCTGGAAGACGAAATGGCCGGCAATGCCGGCGACCCCGGATCCCAAGCCCTGTGGCGCGCTCATCGGCGGCGGATGACCGAGGCCTTGGCCCGTCTGCACGTCGCCCCGCCGTCGCCCGGGATGGCCAAGCGCGACCCCTTCGGCCTGCGCGCCGCCGTGATCCTTCTGCTCGCCGTCGGCGCGTTCGCCGCGGCGGACCGCGGGGGCGAACGCATCGCCCGCGCCCTGACTCCCGACATCGCCGGCGGCGCCGACCGCGATGTCCAATACGAGCTCTGGTTCACGCCGCCGGCCTATACCGAAGTCCAGCCGATCTACCTGCCGGCCAAGCCCGAAGCCGCGCCGATCCAGGTTCCGGCGGGCAGCGAACTGTCGGCCCGCCTGTTCGGGGCGGACGACACCCCAAGCCTCCGCCTCGACGATCGCGAAATTCCCTTCGAACGGGCGGACACCCTGAATCATGCCGCCCGCGCAACGGTGTCAGAGGGCAGTCAGCTCACGCTGGAAATCGGCGGCGACGAGATCGCGCGCTGGACCGTCGAACTGCGCCCCGATTCTCCGCCGTCGGTCCGCTTCGCCGCGCCGCCGACCAAAACCGATCGCGAAGTCCTGCATATCTCTTACGGCGCCGAGGATGACTACGGCATCGAAGAAATGACCTTGGTTCTGCGCCGCGTGGCCCCGCCGGAAGGCGCCGGTCTGGACGCCGCACATCTCCTGGACGAAGACCCCCTGGTCCTGCCCCTGGCCGCCAGAGGACTCGATCGGACGCGAATCGAAAGCGCGGCCTATCTCGACCTGACCCCCCACGAATGGGCCGGCCTGCCGGTCGAGGGGACCCTGACCGGCCGCGATGCCCTGGATCAGACAGGCGAGAGCCAGAAGCGCGTCTTCATCCTGCCGGAGCGCAGCTTCAACCACCCGATCGCGCGGGCCATCGTCGCCGAACGGCGCCATCTGTTTGCGGCGGAGATCGAACGTCCACGTCTCTCGTTAAGCCTCCAGGTGCTGGCCGTTCAAGCCTATGAACTGCTCGGCGACACGGTGGTCACCCTCGGTCTCGACATGGCTGCGGCGCGCCTGATTCACGATCGCGGCCCGACCGCAACGGCGGAACTGCGCCAATTGCTCTGGGATCTCGCGCTGCATGTCGAGGACGGCGAACTGTCGTTGGCCGAGCGCGACCTGCGCGAGATCCAGGAAAGGCTGCTCGAAGCGATGACGGAAGGCGCGTCCGAGCAGGAGATCGAACAGCTCATAGACGAACTGCGCGCCGCCCTGGACCGCTATCTCGAAGCCCTCGCCCAGGATCTCCAGCAGCAATTGGCGGAAAGCGGCCGAATGCCGGAAGCCGACCGCGACACCACGATGGTCGAACGCGACGATCTGCAGCGCATGATCGACCAGATTCAGGACCTGATGGAAAGCGGCGCGAAGGACGCCGCGCGCGACCTCATGGCGCAGCTTCGCAACATGCTGGAAAACCTCCGCGCCAGAGCGGCGGACGAGATGAACCCGGAACGCGGCCAGGCGAGCGATATGCTGCGCGAGTTGAACAAGCTGATGAACAGCCAGCAGGACCTGATGGACCAAACCTATCAGCGCTGGCAGGAAATGAAGTCGGATACGCCCATGGGTCCGGATTCCGCGCGCGGCTTCGAGGAGGATGCGGCCCGCGCCGCCGGCATGCAGGACGAGTTGCGCCGCGCGCTGGGCGAGATCATGCGCCGCTTCGGAGAGGCGACCGGGCAGATCCCGCGCCCTCTCGGAGAGGCCGAGGCCGAGATGCGCGCGGCCGGCGAGGCCCTGGGCCGCAACCGGCCCGGCGACGCAGTCAAACCGCAGGGCCGCGCCTTGGACGAGTTGCGCCAGGGGGCCGAGCAGATGGTCGAGCAATTCCTGAACCAGTTCGGTGCCGGCGAAGGGGCGAACGGACAAGCCGGCGAAGGCCAAGGAGAGGGTCGAGACCCCTTCGGCCGGCCCACCAAACAGGGCGGCTCATCAGGCGCCGATGTCGATATCCCGGACCGGACCGCCATCCAACGCTCGAGGCAGATCTTCGACGAGTTGCGACGGCGCTCGGGCGAGACCGACCGGCCGCCGGTCGAACGCGACTATATCGATCGCTTGCTGCGGCGCTTCTGAAGCGGGCCGGTTATTCCCGTCGATCGAGGACGGCGTGCACCGCGCGGTTGAAATCTTCCAGGCTGAAGGGCTTGGCGATCACGTCGTGGCTCAACGCGTCGAGATTGTGGGCGCGCTGGCGTTCATGGGCATAGCCCGACATCAGCAGGATCGACATATCGGGCCATTCCTTCGCCGCCTTGAGGGCGAGGGCGATCCCATCGAGGCCCGGCATGACGATATCGCTGACCAGCGCGTCATAGTGTTTCGCGGCCAGGGCATCGAGCGCGTCGTGCCCGTCCGCCACCGCCGTCACCTGGTGGCCGGCATGCTCCAGCGCGCGCACGACGAAAGCGCGCACCGCCGCATCGTCCTCGGCAACCAGAATCAGCGCCATCGGCTTGTGCCGTGCGCGATCGAAGCGCCGTCCGGGTGAGCGGCATGGATCGCCATGGCCATGAGTATGTCACGTTCGAGCATGCCAAGGTGTTGGGCAATCGGCGTGCCAGCCGATACAACTCAAGATTCGATATATGCCAATAAGTTGCATAGGCGAAACGCCGGCGCGACGACACTTCGGCTCGGCATGTTCTGCCGTGCGGCGAAAATTTCCGACCGATGACCGGCGCGATTCAGGGGCCTTGGGTGCGCGCGACGAAGGTGGTCCGGAAGTTCTTGGCCTCGGGCGGCGGATTCTCGATGCGGGTGGTGAACGGAACGCTCCCGCCCACGGCGATTTCACCGGCCTCCGGGTCGAAGGTCCAGGAAACGATCTCGCGGTTCGCCTCGTCCTCCAGAATCGCTTTCAGCCCCGGCACCGGGCGGGCGACCTCGGACAGGTTCGCGATCCGACCGGTGATAATCAGGACGGGCAGGCCGCCGGCCTCCGCCTGGCTCCACCCCAGATCGCGGATGGCCAAGCCGTCGCCCGGCGCGGGCGCGACGGCAGCCGTTTCGATGCCGAGCGTGTCGTAGACGGGCGCGAGTTGCGGCAGTTCGGCCACGATGCGATCGCGCAACTGGTATCCGGCGGCGCCGACGGCGATCAGCAGGGCAGCAATGATCAGGACCGCGATCAGGCCGATTCCGCGCCCGCCCCTGCGGCTGTCGCGCGGCCAATCGGCATGCTGGCGACGGACCGGGGCTTCGGCCTCCATGGCGCGGAAATCGGGGGGCACGGGCGGCGCATCCTGCGGCTCGGGGCGCGGCGGCGGCTGGAACCAGGTATGCCGGCAGGCAGAACAGCGAACCATCCGCCCTTCGGTGCCCAGTTGCGCCGGATCGAGCCGAAAGCCCACGCCGCAGTTCGGGCAGGATATGACCATATCTCCCGCGCCCCCAATCGCGGTTTTCGATCAAGGATTTATAGGCGCGGCCCCGATTCAACACAAGCGGCAGCCCGCGCCGGGCGGCTCGCGCGGGACGCTGGACGGCTTGCGCGGCGCTGTGTCATGCTCGCTGGTGCGGGTGCGCCACAGAACTCCGGCCCCGCACTGCGCTGGATCGAAACGCCGGCTTGCATATCCCGGCCGGGCGAAGGTGATGACGACTCCGCACGGCAACGAGATGGACAGCACCGAACCGGTCGTCCGCTTCGAGAATGTCGGAATGCGATATGGGGCGGGAACCGAGGTTCTGTCCGATATCAGCTTCGACCTGGAGCCGGGCGCCTTCCGCTTTCTGGTCGGGCCGAGCGGTGCGGGCAAATCGTCGCTTCTGCGCCTGATGTATCTGGCCCAGCGTCCTTCCCGCGGCCTGATCACCCTGTTCGGCCACGACACCGCGACCTTGCCGCGCACCGAGATGCCGCTTCTGCGCCGCAGGGTCGGCGTCGTCTTCCAGGATTTCCGGCTGCTCGACCATTTGTCCGCCCTGGACAATGTCGCCCTGCCGCTTCGGGTCGCCGGCGTGTCGGAAAGCCAAGTGCGCGCCCATGCTTCGGAACTGCTCGAATGGGTCGGCCTGGCCGACCATCTCGACGCGCGGCCCGAGGTCCTGTCGGGCGGCGAACAGCAGCGCGTGGCGATCGCCCGCGCGGTCATCAATCGGCCGAACGTGCTGCTCGCCGACGAACCCACGGGCAATGTCGACGACCGCATCGCCGTGCGCCTCATGTATCTCTTCGAGGAATTGAACAAGCTGGGCACGACGGTGGTGATCGCCACCCATAATCAATCCCTGGTGTCGCGCTTCCGGCACGACATCCTGATGCTGCAGGACGGCCGGCTCATCGTTCCCGGCCGCACCCGTGGGACCGCGGCCTGAATGCTGAGCGCGCGGGTCGACCTTCCCTTCCGCCGCGACCAGGCAAGCCGGTTCCTGCCCTGGCTGATTGCGCTGATGGTCTATCTCGCGGCCTTGGCCGTGGCGGTCTCGGCCATCCTCGGCTCCGCCGCCCAAACCTGGCGCAACGATCTTTCCGGCAACATGACCGTCGAGATTCCGCCGGCGCTCCACGCCCCGGACGCGGCCGAGGCGACGGAAGCCCGCGTTGCCCGGGCTGTCGAAATCCTCCGAGCCATGCCCGACGTCCGCTCGGCCGAGGCGATCGCCGCGGCCGAAGGGCTGCGCCTGCTCGAGCCCTGGATCGGCGCGGGAGACATCGCCTTCGACCTGCCCCTGCCCCGCCTGATCGATCTGCAAATCGACCCACGGGCGGCGAGCGACGCGGAATCGGTCCACGCCGCCCTGGAAGGCGAGATACCGGACGTTCGCGTGGACGATCACGGGCTTTGGGTCGAACGCCTGCTCGCGCTGATCCGTTCGATCGAGGCGGTCGCCCTGGCTGTCGTGCTTCTGATCGGCGCGGCAGGGATCCTCTCCATGGTTTTCGTCACCCGCACCGGCCTTGCCGTTCACCATGATGTTGTGGAAGTCCTGCATCTGGTTGGCGCGCGGGACCGCTACATCGCCGGACAGTTCCAACGCCACGCCCTGAACCAGGCGACGCGCGGCACCCTTGCCGGTACCCTTCTCGCGCTCGCAACCATCGGCGGACTTTTTCTGGTCGGAGCGGGTCCGGATCTTCCCCTCATGCCGACCCTGCGCCTCGGGCTCGGCGGCTGGGCGGCGCTCGCAGCCGTGCCGGCGACGGCGCTCGCCATCGCGGCCTTGACGGCCCGAATGACGGTGCTGCGAGCGCTGCGCCGAATGCCGTGAACGAACGCCCGATCGAAGCCCAAGCCGATGCCGACAGGCGCGCGCATGGGCGCAGGCGCTTAATCCGGCACCTTTGTCTTGTCGGCGCCGGGCTTCTCGGAGCATGGCTGGCCGGCCTGATCTGGTTCGCGGGGCAAATACCCACACCGGGCGCACAGGACCCCGCCGAGACCGATGTTATCGCGGTGCTGACCGGGGGCTCGGGCCGTTTGGAAGCCGGGCTCGACGCCCTGAGTCAGGGTCTTGCCGGGAAGGTCTTCGTCTCCGGCGTCTATCAGGGTGTGGAAGTAACCGAACTGCTACGTCTCGCGACGGGCAAGCCGGACCGGTTCTCCTGCTGCGTCACCCTCGGCTACAGCGCCGACAACACGGCCGGAAACGCGCGCGAGACGGCCGAGTGGGCACGCAAGCAAGGCGCGCGGTCGATCCGCCTCGTCACCGGGGCCTATCACATGCCGCGCAGCCTCATGGAATTCGCCCGCGCCATGCCGGAAGCGGTCATCGTCTCCCATCCGGTCTATCCCGATCATGTGAAGCCCGACTGGTGGCGCTGGCCCGGCACCGCGAGCCTGATCGCGAGCGAATACAACAAATACCTGCTCGCGCATCTGCGCCATGGCCTGTTCGGGCCGGGCGGGTCATGAGCGCCCGGGCAGAAGCAGGACCAGCCGGCCCGCTCGCCTATCTCCGCGCCGGGCTGTTCAATCTCGGTTTCTTCGCCTGGACGGCGGCGGTCTGCCTGATCCTGTGGCCCGCCATCCCCCTGGGGTGGACGGCCATGATGCGCAGCGCCGACCTCTGGTCGCGCGGCGCGCTCGCGTTGCTGGCCTTCACGGTCGGCCTGCGCCACCGAGTCGAGGGCCTCGAGAATCTGCCGGATGGTCCTGCGATCCTCGCCGCGAAACACCAATCGGCCTGGGACACCATCGTCTTCTACCGGGTCCTCGACGCCGATCCGGTCTATGTCCTGAAGCGCGAACTGACCTGGATACCGATCCTCGGCTGGTATCTGCGACGCGTCGGCATGGTCGCGGTCGACCGCAAAGGCGGCGCTGCCGCGCTGCGCCGGATGACGGCGACGGCGCATGCGGCCCTCGCCGAAGGTCGGCGCATCGTGATTTTCCCGGAGGGCACCCGCACCGCGCCGGGCGCGCGCAGGCCCTATCATCCCGGGGTCGCCGCGCTCTATGCCGCAACCGATGTCCCGGTCGTTCCCGTTGCCCTCGATTCCGGCCGATACTGGCCGCGACGCGGCTTTCTGAAACGCCCGGGCACCATCACGCTCCGCATTCTGCCGCCCCTTCCGCCGGGCCTGGCGCGCAAGGCCTTCGTCGCCGAGTTGGAGCATCGGATCGAGGAGGCCTGCGCCGCCTTGGCCGGGACACCGGGGGATAAGTCGCCGGCGAAATAACGTGCAAAGCCGGGACAACTCCGATTGTTCCGTTGTTTCAGGACTCTCCGGCATCCGGCCCTGTGGAAACATAACAAGAACCTTCGATTGACCGGAAACGGTCTCGAACCTAGAATGAGAAGACGGGCCGCAAAGCGGCCCGTTCGTGCCGATAGCAACGGAATGCGAGCAAGGATGGCCACGGTCGCGGGCATATCCCAGCAGATCTGGGACATGAAATACCGGCTGAAGGGGCCGGACGGCGCCGCCATCGACGGCGCGATCGAGGATACGTGGCGCCGGGTTGCCGGCGCCCTGGCCGCGCCCGAGGCCGACGCCAAGGCGTGGGAAGAGCGATTCTATTCCGCGCTGGAGGATTTCCGCTTCCTGCCCGCGGGCCGAATCGTGGCGGGCGCGGGCACCGATCGCAACGTCACCCTGTTCAACTGTTTCGTGATGGGCACGGTGCCGGACGACATGGCCGGCATCTTCGACCATCTGAAGGAAGCCGCGCTGACCATGCAGCAGGGCGGTGGCATCGGCTATGATTTCTCGACCCTGCGGCCCAAGGGCGCGCCGGTAAAAGGGGTCGGCGCGGATGCTTCCGGGCCGCTCAGCTTCATGGATGTCTGGGACGCCATGTGCCGCACGATCATGAGCGCCGGCCACCGCCGGGGCGCCATGATGGCGACCCTGCGCTGCGACCATCCGGATATCGAAGCCTTCATCGACGCCAAGCGCGAGCCGGGGCGCCTGCGCATGTTCAACCTGTCCGTCTTGATCACCGATGCCTTCATGGCCGCGGTGAAGGAGGACGGGCCCTGGCAGCTCCTCTTCAAGGGCACGGTCTCGAAGGTCCTGCCCGCGCGCGAGCTGTGGGACAAGATCATGCAGGCGACCTTTGCCTATGCCGAGCCCGGCGTGATCTTCATCGACCGTATCAACCGCCTCAACAACCTCCACTATTGCGAAGAGATCGCCGCCACAAACCCTTGCGGCGAGCAGCCCCTGCCGCCCTATGGCGCCTGCCTGCTGGGCTCGATCAACTTGGCCGCCTTGGTCGTCGAACCCTTCACGGACGAGGCGCGCCTGGACCTCGACGAACTGCGCCGGGTCGTCCCCTTGGCGGTGCGCATGCTCGACAATGCCATCGAAATTTCGCGCTTCGCCTTGGATGCCCAGCGCCAGGAAGCCAAGGCCAAGCGCCGCATGGGCCTGGGGGTGACGGGCCTCGCCGACGCGTTGTTGATGTGCGGCGCCCGCTATGGCGGACAGCGGGCGATCGCCCTGGCCGAGGAATGGATGGGTGAGTTGGAGCGCGCCGCCTATCTCGCCTCGACCGACCTGTCCGCCGAGAAGGGCGCCTTCCCCCTCTATGACGAGGAAAAATACCTGGCGGGCGAGCATATCGCCGGCCTGGAGGAGGAGGTCCGCGCCGCGATACGCGAGAAGGGCATCCGCAACGCCCTGCTCACCTCCATCGCGCCCACGGGCACCATCTCGCTCTTCGCCAACAACGTCTCCTCCGGAATCGAGCCGGTCTTCAGCTACACCTTTAACCGCAGCGTCCTGATGCCCGACGGCACGCGACGCGAGGAAGAAGTGGCGGACTACGCCTATCGCCTCTACCACCGGATCAGGGGCGAGGACGCTCCCCTGCCCGATCATTTCGCCGATGCGCAGAGCCTGTCGCCCACCGATCACGTGGTCATGCAGGCGACCGTGCAGAAATACGTCGACAGTTCGATCTCCAAAACCATCAACGTGCCCGAGGAGATCGATTTCGAAGCGTTCAAGGGTGTCTATATGCAAGCCTACGAAGCCGGCTGCAAAGGTTGCACGACCTATCGCCCGAACGAGGTCACGGGCTCCGTCCTCTCCCTCCGCAAGGAACCGGAGGAAGCGGTCGACCTGCGCCAGAACGAGTTGCCCTTCGAGCGGCCCGCCGCCCAGCACCGCGACCCGTTCGAGGCGGGCGGCGTGGTCTACATGACCCAGCCCTTTGACCGACCCGAGGTCCTGCCGGGCCAGACCTACAAGATCCGCTGGCCGGATTCGGAACACGCCATCTACATCACGATCAACGACGTGATCCAGGACGGGCGGCGCCGGCCCTTCGAAGTCTTCATCAATTCGAAGAACATGGAACATTACGCCTGGACCGTCGGCCTGACGCGGATGATCAGCGCCGTGTTCCGGCGCGGCGGCGATGTCAGCTTTGTGGTCGAGGAGCTGAAGGCCGTGTTCGATCCGCGCGGTGGGCAATGGATGGGCGGGCGCTACGTCCCCTCGCTCCTCGCCGCCATCGGCGACGTGATCGAGGAGCATATGATCGCCATCGGCTTCATGCCCGATCCCAAGGCGGAACGGGAAGCCGAACTGGTCCATGCCAAGGTCGCGGCGATGAGCGGCGGCGGGCCGGGCGGCGGGATGATGCGCCAATGCCCGAAATGCGCCCAGCCGGCCCTGGTGCGCCAGGAAGGCTGCGACATCTGCACCGCCTGCACCTATTCGAAATGCGCCTGACCGGCGCGGCTTGACGGCCCGCCCTTAACCCCCACGGCGCACGGTGTCGAGAATGTCGTGCAACCTGGCGTCGTGAACGCCGATCGCGTCGAGATGGGCAATCGTGTTTTCCAGATATTCGCGATTCGGTCCGCGAATCCCGGCGCTGCGGGCGATGACATCCGCCGCCTCGTCGACCGACAGCCGCCCGCAGAAGCTCCGATCGTTCGTATCGGCGACATAGGTATGGGCCTCGATCCGCCGGCCGTCCAGTTGCAAGCGGACCATGCGCGGGTGATAGACGTAGTGAACCATTTCACGCTCGTGGAGATAGGCCAGAGTCTCCTCGACCCTCGGTGCCGCAACGCGAAAGGCCACGCCCCGACAGGCGCCGCCGGGCGCGAGGCCCAGCACCAGGCCCGGTCGCTCCAGCGTGCCACGATACATGATCGATCGGATGCAGAAATCGCGATGATAGCCGCGCAGCAACGCGGACGCCGATTCCTCGTGAACGAAGCCCGGCTCCCACATGAGGGAGCCATAGCCGAAAACCCAGAGGTCGGTGCCCGCCCGTGTCGCTTCGCCCGTCGTCATTTCTTCTTGGCGGGCGGTGGATCGACACAGCGAATGGAACGCGGTCCGGACGGGTCGAAACTCCGGCCGAGCTCGCCGGTCAAATTCGCACCCTCCGCCGAGAGCAAAGCGACGATATCCTCGAAGCCGTAGTGGCAGGCATAGACGATCGGCGTATTGCCGAAAATATCCTGATTGTTGGGGTCGGCACCCGAGGCAAGCAGTTTCTGCACGACCGCCGCATGACCGTTCCAGGCGGCGCGGGTCAGAGAGGTGAAGCCGCCGACATCGGCGTGGTTCGGGTTCGCGCCAAACCGCATCAGCAGATCGACCAGTTTCCCGTAGCCGTTGCGCGCCGCCCAGGAAAGGGCCGTGCAGCCGTTTCGGCCGGCGGCATCGACAGTCGCGCCCGCCTCGAGCAGAAGACTGCCGATCGTCTCGTCGCCCTGCCAGGGCGCCGTGATCAGGGCGGTGACCCCGTTCTCGTATCGCGCGTCGGGGTCGACGCCCCGAGCCAGCATGTCCGCCACCGCCCCCGCCTTGCCGCGATAGGTCGCCTCAAGCAGAAGCTGTCCCAGGGTCGGCTCCTCGACGGCCGCCACGACAGGCAATGCGAACAGGAGAGACGCAAACAGAACCGAAATGACGCGCATGGGTCGCCTCGAAAGCCCGTGCCAAGCAGGCGCCATCATGACAGACTCGCCTTCGCCGCGACAGCGCGGCACCCTCGGCTTCCAAGATTTCGCCGCCATGCGCCGCCTTGCCCTAGCCCTTCTTGTCGTCATCCTGCTCGCTTGCGGTGGGTGGACGGGATATTGGTTCCACGGCGCCGGCCAACTTCGCGAGGGCGTTCTCGCCTGGGCCGAGGCGCGGCGCACGGCGGGCGACGCCGTCGCCCTGGGCGAGGTATCCGTTACCGGGTTTCCGCTGCGCTTCGACCTCGCCCTCGCTGCCCCGACCGTGGGGACGCGCAAGGACGGCGAGCCCTTGATCTGGCAGGGCCCGCCGACCACCGTGACCTTCCGGCCCTGGTCCTTCGACCGTTTCACCTTCGAAGCCGACGGGCGCCACCGGATTGCCCATGCCGAGCCCGATCTGCCCACGCCCATTCTGATCGAGGCAGCGGGCGTCAGCGGCGCGGGCCGAATCGCGCCGGACGGACGGCTCGCGATCCTCGGACTCGACTTCGACACGGTCCAACTCGGGACGGACGCGCGGCCCGACACGGTGCGCATGGAGCGGGCGGAGGCCTTGATTCGCCTGCCCGCGGCGGCCGGTCTTGCGGACGAACGCGCACGCAGCGAACCCGGCGACGCGCAGGACAGCGCCGCCTTGCGCGTCGAGATTTCCGGCCTCGACCTGCCCGACGAAGCGGAGGGACCGTTGGGCAACAAGGTCGATCTGATAACCCTGCTCGGCGGCGTGCGCGGCGCGATTCCGAACGACGCACCCGATGTCGCCCTTGCCGCCTGGCGCGATTCCGGCGGCACGATCGAAATTTACGATCTGAAGCTGGCCTGGGGGCCGCTGCACATGAGCGCGACCGGAACCGCGACCCTGGACGAGGAAATGCGCCCGCTCGGCGCACTCACCGCCGAAATTCGGGGTTATACCCAGACCCTGGACGCCCTGGTCGCCGTCGGAACGATGGAGCGCCGCACCGCGGAGGTCGCGAAATTCCTTCTGGGGATGATGGCCGAATGGCCGGACGATACCGGAAAGCCGATCCTGATCATGCCGCTTTCGGCCCAAGACGGCATCTTCTCGGTCGGGCCGATCAGTCTTTTCCGTCTTCCGCCGCTTCGCTGGTCTCGCCCTCGGTCGGAATGAAGGTGCCGGCCTGACCTGCCTCGACGACGCCGCGGCGGATTTCACGGGTCCGGGTGAACAGATCTTCCAAATAGTCGCCTTCGCCCCAACGAATGGCGCGCTGCAGAGCCGCCAGATCCTCCGAAAACCGTCCGAGCATCTCAAGCACCGGCTCGCGGTTGTTGAGGAAGATGTCGCGCCACATGACCGGGTTCGACCCCGCAATCCGCGTGAAATCGCGGAAACCGCCCGCCGAGAACTTGAAAACTTCGGAGCGCGTCTCATCGGCCAGGCCGAAGGCCGTGCCGACGATGGTGTAGGCGATAACGTGCGGCACATGGGACGTGATGGCCAGGACGTGGTCGTGGTGGGTGGCTTCCATCGCCTCGACCTTCATCCGACAGCCCCGCCACAGGGCCGCGACCCGCTCGACCGCCGCCTCGGGCACCTCGGGGGTCGGCGTCAGGATGCACCAGCGCCCATCGAACAGCTCAGCGAATCCGGATTCCGGACCCGAATGCTCCGTCCCCGCCACCGGATGGGCGGGCACCAGATGAACGCCCTCGGGCAGATGGGGTCCGACGTCCCGGATCACGCATTGCTTGGCCGAACCGACATCGGACACGATCGCACCGGCGTCCAGCGCCGGACCGAACCGGGCGGCGAGATCGCCATACGTGCCGAGCGGCGTACACAGAACCACAAGGTCCGCGCCTTCCACCGCCTCGGCCGGATCCTCGTAGACCGCCCCCACCAAACCCAGGGACAAGGCCGTCTCGCGGGTCGCGGCGGATCGGGCGCTGGCCGTGATCTCGCCCACCAGCCCATAGAGCCGGGCCGCACGGGCCAGGGAAGAGCCGATATGGCCGATTCCAATCAGCGCCATCTTGCGGAACAGGGGCGCATCAGTCATGCGGATCCTCCATGAAGGCTTCGAGAGCGGCAAGCACCGCCGTCATTTCCTCGTCCGTGCCGATCGAAATGCGCAGGCAATCGGCCAAGCCATAGGCGCCGAGCTGGCGAACGATGATGCCGCGCGCGTTAAGGAAGGCGTTGGCCGCTCCGGCATCGCGCCCATCACGCCCCGGGAAGCGGGCGAGGAGGAAGTTGGCCTGACTGTCGGGAACCGTCAGGCCCAGGGCGCGCAGGCGAGCGGTGACCGCATCGCGCAGGCGGGCGTTATGGCTGCGCGAGCGTTCGGTGAAAGCGGGGTCCGCCAGAGCCGCCGCGGCCGCGGCCTGGGCCGGCAGCGATACGTTGAAGGGTCCCCGGATGCGATTCAGGACATCGGCCACCGGCGCCGGGCAATAGGCCCAGCCGAGCCGCAATCCGGCCAGCGCGTGAAGCTTCGAGAAAGTCCGGGCCATGACCGTGTTCGCGCCCCGATCAACCAGACCCTGCCCCGAATCGTAGTCGTCGGCAGTGGCGTATTCGGCGTAGGCGGCGTCGACGACCAGCAACACCTCCTCCGGCAATCCGTCCCGCAGGCGGGCGAGCTCGGCGGCCGGCAAGTAGGTTCCGGTCGGATTGCTCGGATTGGCGACGAAGACGATCCGGGTGCGCGGTCCCGTCCGTTCGAGAATCGCATCCACCGAGGCGACGAGATCGGGTTCCGCGGCCGCGACCGGCGTCGCGCCGGCGGCGCGGGCGGCAATGGCGTAGAGCAAAAACCCATGCTCGGTATGGACGACCTCATCCCCTTCGCCCGCATAGGCATGGGCCAGAAGGTGAAGCAGATCGCCCGATCCGCAACCGCAGACGATACGCTCGGGATCGAGCCCGAAATGGGCGCCGATGGCCTCGCGCAGATGGGTCGAGCTCCCGTCCGGGTAGCGGAAGATGTCCTCGGCCGCGGCACGGTAGGCTTCGATCGCCCGCGGGCTCGGGCCGAGCGCGCCTTCGTTCGAGGCCAGGCGGATCGCCCGCCCATGCCCGGCGAGCTTGGCGCGCCCGGGCACGTAGGCTTCGATCCCGAGAATACCGGGCTTGGGTTGCGGCGCCGTCATGACTTAGCCAGCGCCAGAGGCGGTATCGGTATCCGCAAGAGACGCGCCGCTCAACGGAGAGGCATAGCCGCCGATTTGCAGCGCCCGGCGCACGCCCCCCCCAAGGGCCGCGAGATCCGCGAGGCGCTGGTCGCCCGCGCCGACATATCCGTGAATTTCGGCGATGTGCAGGGCCGAATCCGGCCGCTCCCGCCCGCGGCAGGAGGCAACGAATTCCGTCGAGAGCCCGACCGTTCGCAGCCCCTCGCTCACCCGGCTTCGGCTCACGCCCTCGTCCGTCTCGACAACGACGAACGAACAATCGTCGCCGGTCGCGGCCTGCTCGACCCGGGCGATCGCCAATGCCTCGGCCGCAGGGCCCCTGTGGACTCCGGGCGGCCCGAAGGGCAATCGCGCGATGATTCGGGGCATCCCCTCGCCCGGGACGGCGAGAGCCGGCCACCAGGGCGCGGGATCGTCCTCGGAAAGCATGGGCAGCACACCCACCGTCGCGGCATTTTCCTTGACCGCAAGGACGACCTGTTCGGCCGAGCGATAGTCGGCGATCGGCGTCTGGCTGCCGAAGGCGTCGCGCGCCACGGTCCAATAATCGGGTCCCGTGCCATCCGGGTCGGTTGGCGCGGCGACCGAGAACGGGCCTTGAAGGCGCACAGAAGCGGACAGAATCTCGCGCCAGATACGCACCAGCACGGCACGCGAAAAAGGCCCTTTGTGGCGGGACAGCAGGCGGCGCATGATCAGCGCCTCGCGCGCCGGACGCAGGCTGACCGTACCAGCCTTGGCTGTGCCGACACGTTCGACCACCTCGGCGCGGCGCATGAGGAGGTCGTGAACGGCGTCGTCGATCTCATCGATTTCGCGCCGCAGCTCGTCGAGCGATGGCGGAGCGCTGGTCATTTCGGTCCTGCCGGAGCGGTCTGGCCCGATCTTGTGGATCGGGGCGGAAAAGGCCGCATAGTACTAGTCCCTCGCGCGTCAAAGTTCAAAGAAAACAATGGCCACGCCATCGTTCGACAGAGCGGCGCGAGGCAAGGCCGACGCGCGCGCCCGCATGGCGGCGTTGACATTCGCGCCTGCAAGGCCACCTTACAATCGGTTTTCGCCCGGGCCCGTCGCCTGCGTGGAAGCTGATCGCCAAGGACGCAGGAAGCCGGCCCCGAACCATGCCCATCAAGATTCCCGACAATCTGCCCGCGAGGAAGACCCTCGAAGACGAAGGCGTCCTCATCATTCGCGAGCACGACGCCCGGCGCCAGGACATCCGGCCCATCAGCCTCGCCTTGTTGAACCTGATGCCCGAGAAGATCAAGACCGAGACCCAGCTTGCCCGCCTGATCGGCAGCACGCCCCTTCAGGTGGAGCTGACCTTGCTAACCACCGAGAGCTATACCCCGCGCAACACGCCGCAGGACCATATGCTGGCCTTCTATCAGCCCTGGTCCCAGGTCGCCGACCAAAAATTCGATGGCCTGATCGTGACCGGCGCGCCGGTCGAGGAGATTCCCTTCGAAGACGTTCGTTACTGGGACGAGCTTGCGGAAATCCTGGATTGGGCGCGGACCCATGTGTTCCGCAGCTACAACATCTGCTGGGGCGCGCAGGCCGCCCTCTATCACTACTACGGCGTGCCGAAACACGCCTTGCCGCAAAAACTGTCCGGTATCTATCGCCAGCGAGTGAAGGAACCGAAATCGCCCCTGATGCGCGGGTTCAACGCCGAATTCAACGTCCCCGTCTCGCGCTATACCGGAACCCTCCGCGCCGATGTCGAAAAGGTGCCCGAACTGCGGGTGCTGGCCGAATCCGAGACCTCCGGCCTTTGCATCGTCGAGGATACGGCCCTGGGCCAGGTCCATGTCTTCAACCATTTCGAATACGACACCGGCACCCTGGCGGACGAGTACGGCCGGGATGTCGACGCGGGGCGCGACATCAAGGTGCCCCAGCATTACTACCCGGACGAGGATCCGACGAAGCCGCCCGTCAACACCTGGCGCTGCCACGGCCATCTGCTGTTCGGCAATTGGATCAATGCCATGTACCAGGAAACGCCGTTCGACATCGCGCAGATCGGCGCGGACCGCGAACCGGCGGAGACCGCCGCCTAGGGTTTCGGCGGCCGGGTTTCGCGGCCCAGATGCGCGGCGTTTCGCGCGGGCCGGGGCGCACGATCCGACAAGGCGAGCTGCAGGCGCCGAACCCGGCGATGGGCCGCCGCATTGGGGATGTAGAGCTGTTTCCCCGCTTCGACCAGAATCGTGCCCGCGACATTGGGGAGCCAGCGGTCGCCGATCCGTTCCCAGGCATTGGCCGTGCCCATCATCATCCGCGAACGCATGGGCGGCACGTAGAGCGCCTGGACCGCACGGATCGGCGTGAACATGCTGTCGCGCAGCAGGCGGGAAAGCTGGGTCGCCGAATAGGGATGGCCGTGGCCGAAGGGCGTGCGCTCCAGCCGCGCCCAGATGCCGCGCCGATTGGGAGCGACGACCATGAGGCGGCCGCTGTCGTTCAACACCCGCCAAACCTCCCGCATCATCGGGCGCAGCAGTTCCGTGTGCTCGAGCGCATGAACCAGCAGCACCCGGTCCATCGACAGATCGGGCAGCGGCAATTCGGCTTCGTCGACCAGGGCGACCCGTCCAGGCGCACCTCGGGGCCAGTGAATCACCCCTTGGGCTGCCGGCATCATAGCGAGGATCCGATCCGCATCGTCGGCAAGCCCACCGAGATAGGGCGTCGCGAAGCCCAGTCCAAGCACGCGCTGACCGTCGAGATCCGGCCAGATGGCGCGGATGCGCCGACGGATCACCCGCCGGGCGACCCTGCCCAGAGGAGAATCGTAGAAATCGCGCAGATCGATGACATCCGTCCACATGGCCGGAAATCTACCATGCCGAGGGCGCCACGGTCGTTCCTCTTGGCGCGCGACGCTCCACCCTGCTAGCGTCCGCACGAACCCAACCCGATCGCAGGAACCGGCCCGTGAAATTGAGCCATTCGCCCACTTCGCCTTTCGTCCGCAAAGTTCTCGTGGCCGCGCACGAGACGGGCCTCGCCGACCGCATCGAGCTTCTGGACATGACATCGAGCGATGCCAAGACCGCGATCGACCAGGTCAATCCCCTGGGCAAGGTGCCGGCCATGATCCTCGACGACGGCACGACGCTCATGGATTCGCCGCTGCTTTGCGAATATCTCGACAGCCTGCATGGCGGCCGCAAGCTATTTCCCGAATCGGGCGGCGCGCGCTGGAGCGCCTTGCGCCAGCAGGCGATCGGGGACGGCGTGATGGATGCCGCGGTCGCGCGCGTGGGCGAGGCCCGGCGGCCGGAGAGCGAGCGCTCGCCCGACTTCGTCGAAAAGCAGACGGCCAAGATCGCCCATAGCCTGGACCTGTTGGAGCGGGAGGCTGAAAGCCTGCAGAGCGATCCGACGATCGGCCGGATCGCGGTCGGCTGCGCGCTCGGCTATCTGGATTTCCGCGCACCGAATGAAGGTTGGCGCACGGGCCGCCCGAAGCTGGCCGCCTGGTACGAAGGATTCGCCGCGCGCCCCTCAATGGCAGCGACGACGCCGCCCGACTAACCCCGCACGGCGGAACCTACCCCCACCACTCTTTCGTCATGCCCCAGCGTAAGCCCGGGGCATCCAGTCTGACGGATGCATGGATTGCCCGGGCGCCGCCGGGCAATGACGCATAAAATAACGGCGAGAGAGCTTGACCGACAAAACGAGCGGCACACCGCTTAGCCCCGCACGGCCTTCTTGATCCTCTCGTCGACCGGCACCTGATAGGCGTCGGACAATTTGTTGGTGCGGTTGAAGACCCCGACCACCGCCATCAGTTCGCCCAGCATCTCGTCGTCCATGCCCAGCATGCGCGCCGCCGCGGTGTGGGAGTTGATGCAATAGTCGCAGCCGTTCGTGGCGCTGACCGCCAGGGCGATCAATTCCTTGGTCAGAACGTCCAGGCGACCGGGCGCCATGGTCGCCTTGAGGCTTTCCCAGATGTCGCGCAGCAGCGGCGGATGGGACGCGACGGTGCGCCAGAAATTGGGCACGAAATCGATGCCCTTGGTTTCCATGATGTCGTCGTAGACCGCCCTGACCTCCGGACTCGCGTCCTCGTAGGCCACGGGCGTTGCGATCGTGCCTTCCATCTGCGCCTCCTTCGGTTCAACCGTGCATGGCTTTCGGAGCAGGAAAAAGGGCGAAGCCATGCGGCTTCGCCCTCGATCCGTCCGCGCCGCTGCGGTCAGCCTAATACATATGCTGGCCGCCGTTGATCGATAGCGTCGAACCCGTGATGAAGTCCGCCTGATCGCTGACCAGGAAGAGCACACCCCGGGCGATATCCTCGGCCTTGCCGAGGCGGCCGGCCGGGATGCGCGAGATAATCTTCTCGAGCACGTTATCGGGCACAGCCCGCACCATGTCGGTATCGACATAGCCGGGCGCCACCGCGTTGACGGTGATGTGCTTGGTCGCGCCTTCCTGGGCCAGGGCCTTGGTGAAGCCGTGGATGCCGGACTTGGCGGCGGCGTAGTTGACCTGGCCGTACTGGCCGGCCTGGCCGTTGATCGAACCGATATTGACGATCCGGCCGAAGCCGCGCTCGCGCATCGGCTCGATGACGCAGCGGCACATGTTGAAGCAGGAGGACAGGTTGGTGTCGATCACCGCGTGCCAGTCCTCGTCACTCATCCGGTGCATCGTCCCGTCGCGGGTAATGCCGGCGTTGTTGACCAGGATCTCGACCGGGCCGCCCAGATCCGCCGCGATCTGCTCGATCCCGGCCTTGCAGGCCGCGAAGTCCGAAACGTCGAACTTGTAAGTTGGGATGCCCGTCTCATCCTTGAAACGGGCCGCTGCCTCGTCGTTGCCGCCGTAATTGGCCGCAACGTCGTAGCCAGCGGTCTTGAGGGCGGCCGAGATCGCTTTTCCGATACCCCGGGTCCCGCCCGTAACCACCGCAACTCTACCCATGATGTCTTAACTCCCTGAAGGCGTCGAAAACGTCGAGCCGGCCGGTGCCATTCAATCGCGCGCGACGCACATGTCAATCGCGTGCGACGCACATGGCGATGCCCATGCCGCCGCCAATGCACAGAGTGGCCAG
Organism: Rhodospirillaceae bacterium; assembly: GCA_018699755.1. Taxonomy (GTDB): domain Bacteria; phylum Pseudomonadota; class Alphaproteobacteria; order CADEGL01; family CADEGL01; genus JABIRQ01. The sequence goes on from JABIRQ010000304.1 coordinate 19,769, forward strand.
GCCCTTCTTGGCGTCGCGCTTGGCCATCTCGTGCAGCAACGTGACAAGGACGCGGGCGCCCGAAGCGCCGATCGGATGGCCGAGCGCGATCGCGCCGCCGTTCACGTTCACTTTCTCGGTATCCCAGCCGAGGTCTTTGTTGACCGCGCAGGCTTGTGCGGCGAAGGCCTCGTTCGCCTCGACCAGGTCGAGGTCGTCCTTGGACCAGCCGGCCTTCTCCAGGGCCATACGACTGGCCGGGATGGGGCCGGTGCCCATGATCGAGGGATCGACCCCCGCGGTCGCCCAGGAAACGATGCGGGCGAGTGGATCGACTCCGCGCCGGGACGCTTCCTCCGCGCTCATCAGAACCACGGCGGCCGCACCGTCATTGATGCCGGAGGCGTTGCCGGCCGTAACCGTACCCTCCTTGGCGAAGGCCGGGCGCAGCTTCTGCAGGGTCTCGATCGTCGTGCCGTGGCGCGGATGCTCGTCGGTATCGACCACAGTCTCGCCCTTGCGGGTCTTGATCGTGACCGGGACGATTTCGTCCTTGAACCGACCGGCCGCCTGAGCCGCCTCGGCCTTCTGTTGCGAGGCCGCGGCGAAAGCGTCCTGCTGCTCGCGCGTGATCTGGAACTTCTCGGCCACGTTCTCGGCCGTGTTGCCCATGTGATAGCCGTTGAAGGCGTCCCACAAGCCGTCCTTGATCATCGTGTCCACGAAGCTGACATCACCCATCTTGTGGCCGTCGCGCAGATAGGCCGCGTGGGGCGCCTGGCTCATGCTTTCCTGACCGCCGGCGACGACGATCTGGCTGTCGCCCAGCTTGACCGCCTGATAGCCGAGGGCGACGGTGCGCAGACCCGAGCCGCAAAGCTGGTTGACCAGATAGGCCGTCTTCTCGACCGGGATGCCGGCGCCGATCGCCGCCTGGCGAGCGGCGTTCTGGCCGGTCACCGCGGTCAGGATCTGTCCCATGACGACTTCCGAAACCTCACCCGGCTCGACCGAAGCGCGGCGCAGGGATTCCGCGATCGCAACCTGGCCGAGATACGAGGCGGGCACGGTGCCGAGGCCACCGCCGAAGGCTCCGACCGGCGTGCGGACTGCGCCTGCAATGACGACATCTGTCATGAAACTGCTCCTTCCCAATGCATTCGATACGTTCTCGACTCGGCCCGACTATGGGCTCTACAGCCGCGCGAAGCGAATCCCGTCAGCTTGCGCAGATGCCTTGGCCAATCCGAATTTGCTGCATATGCGAAACGCCGACATGGCCCATGTCCGGCTGCCTTTGGCTCGCGTACAGCATTCGACGCAATTTATATTGCAGTGCAATATTCATTTCAAGTTTCTTCGATCCATCGGGCCAAGGGCGCCCAGACGCTACGCCGGGCTCGCCGGCCCACGAC
>JABIRQ010000438.1 GCA_018699755.1 Rhodospirillaceae bacterium
CGATGACGGTGTATTCCAAGCGGCTTTCGTCGCCGACCGCGCCGAACAGCACCCGGCCCGTCGCCACGGCCAGCCCGACGGGCGGCGCCGCCAGCCCGGCGGCGAGCCGGCCCTCGCGCCAGGCCGCGATTTCCCCGACCAGGGCGTCGACCGTGCGCAGGGCGTCGGCGGCATAGCTGTCGGTCGGCAAGGCCGCGCCGAAGGTCGCAAGAATGCCGTCGCCCAGGAACTTGTCGACGCTGCCGCCGTGATCCTGGATCACCGGCACCAGGCGCGCCTGGTATTCGGCGAGCAGAGCGAGCGCCTCGGCCGCAGGCATGCGCCGCGCGAGCGCCGTGAAACCCCGCATGTCGGTATAGAGGATCGCCGCGTCCCGCGCCTCACCCTCGCCGGCGCGGATCGCGCCCTCGGCGCTGGAAATATGGTGCGCGACCTCGGGCGCGAAGAAGCGGCTGAGTTCCCGAGCCGCCGTCTGCTCCACGATCGCGCGCACCATCAAGCGCCGCGCCCGGTGAATGGCGAAGGCGAGGACGGTCGTGACCGTGAGAATGGAGGCGATCTTGTCGAATTCGGCGCCCAGAAGAATGCTGTTCGAGGTCAGGTATTCGACATAGTCGCGGGTGATCATGGTGTCGCCCGGATTGGCGGTGATCACCCAACCCACGACGAATGCCCAACCCGCCGCGGCGACGATGCCGGCGAGCACGACGTAGCGCGCCTCGAACCGCAGGGCGCGCAAGGCGATGAAGATGAAGACGTACAACAGGGCCGGCGCCTTGAGGACGAAGGAAGGCGGCTGCTCGTATTGCAGGTGAAAACTCCAGATCAGGCCCATCAGCAGAGCCATGTCGATCAGGACGGAAAGTACCAGGAGCCAGCCGGGCAGGCGGACCCGCCGCGCCGCCGCGAGGCGAATCAGGGTGAACAGCAGATAGGCGCCCAGGACCCAGGGCACCGGCTCGAAGGCCCCACCCTCGGCGAAGGTCTTGGGCGAAACGGCGTAGAGCGTTCCGAAGGTCGCGACGATGGCGAGCTGGATCCAGCCGATCAGGATTTCGCTGCGGTCCTCCTGCGCCCGAATGGCCGCGCGCACCCGCTCGGGCAGGCGCGCCTCGTCGGCAACACCGGAGGACCTGTCGCCGGAGGACCTGTCGCCGAAGTTTGGGCGATCGGGTTCGATGGCATTCGTCATGGACGCAATATGGGTCGGCTCGCGCATCCGTCCCGTCATTTCCCCGTGATCGCCCGTGATCCGGTCTTGATCAGCCACAGGCTCGATTCATGGGCGCCGGGCGGGGTCGGCGCGATTCCCGCTGGAATTTCCACCAGCAGCCGGGGCGCGCAGCGGCGCAGGTAGTGGCTGGCGAAAAGGATCTCGAACGCACCGCCGGCCATCAGCGCCGCGACGGCGGATTGTTCGTTGTAGCCGCGCCAGCGCCAATCGGCGGGATAGTCGTCAGGCAGGAAAATGTCGTGAATATGGACCAGAACACCGCCCGGCAGGGCCGGGAGGACGTCGGCGATCAACCGGTCGACATCGCTGCCCGGCATCAGGACATGGCTCGAATCGACGAACAACACATCCCCCGTCTCAAGCGCGGCGATGGGCGTGGCGGCGGATCCCAACTCTTGCAAGGTCATCGCGAGATGGGTGACGGGCAACCCGTCGAGCGGCGCGCGCGGCGCAGGATCGACGGCCGTGAGGGCCGTGTCCAGGGCGCCGTCGCGCAGCGCACGGATGAGAAACCGGGTCGAGTGCCCGGAGCCGAGCTCGACGACCCGCTTGGGACGGCGCATGCGCAGGATGGTATAGGCGGCGGCCGCGTCGAGCCCGGGGAACCAATCCTGATTCCAGCGCGGCTCCGGCGGGCCGCCCTCGGGCGCGATCGCACGCAGGTCTCCGGCGAAGCCGGCAAGCGCCGCGATCACGGCCGCCATCGCCGGCTCCGCTTCGGCAAGCAGGCCGGCCATGGCCGGATAGGCATCGCGCGCCGGCAGGGGTGGCTGGCGGCTGGCGTAACGGTAGGGAATGAAAAACCCGCGGGGGCGAAATCCCAAAAGGGTTTCGAGGCCCATGATCAGGCGGCGCGAGCGCCGCGCCCCGCTCACGGAGTCAGCACCATGCCTTCGCGCGCGACCACCGTTCCGGGCCGCATCGCCTCGGCCTCCGCCGCGATCCCGTCCATGAAGTCGTCGTCATGGGTTGGGTCGTGATGGAAGATGACGAACTGACCCACGCCCGCTCTTTCGCTGAGGCGCACTCCTTCCTGCCAGGTCGAATGGCCCCAGCCGGCATAGGCCGGATACTCGGCATCGGTATAGGTGCTGTCGTAGATCAGGAGATCCGCGCCGCCCAGGAAATCAAGAAAGGCGTCGTCCGGACCATCCTCCGTATGCTCGATATCGGTGACGTAGCATGCAGACCGTCCGGCATATTCGACCCTGTATCCGGTGGCGCCGTTGGGATGGTTGAGCCCGATGGTTCGGATCCGCACCCCGGGTCTCGGATCGAGGGTGAGGCCCGCTTCGAAATCCTTGAATTCGATGCGTGCGCTGAAAATCTCGAACGGCACCGGAAACAGCGGCGGCGTCATCATATGGTTGAGGACTTCGTTCAGATCGTATTTCGGCAGCAGATGACCGGACCAGAAACGAAAGGCATTGTGCGCGTCATAAAGCGGCACGAAGAACGGAATGCCGTTCACATGGTCGAGATGGGTGTGGGAATAGAAAATATCTGCGTCGATCGGGCATTCCGCGCGGAGGGCCTGGCCGAGCGGGCGCATGCCGGTGCCGCCATCGAAAATGAGCAGATGGTCGCCGCAACGCATCTCGACGCAGGACGTGTTGCCGCCGTAACGCACATAGCTCGGGCCCGGCGTCGCGACACTGCCGCGCACACCCCAGAATCGGACACGGAAGTCCCCGGCCTCCGCCAAACGCTTTCTCCCTTATTCGCGCGCCTTCCGGCCGCAATGGGCTTGTTTATCCAGTTTCGCACGGCCCCGTCAAAAGAAGTGTGATATCCGTCACACCCCTAGGCACCGCGGCCGGCACCATGCCGGGCCGAACGTTGTCTTCGGCGCCGCATTCGGACAGTCTGCCCATCGCCCGATCCCTTGAGCGAGCCTGCACGATATGACCCGCGAGTCCAGTTGGTGGCCCGGGATCGCGTTCGGCGCCGTGTTGGGTATTTTCGCCGCTTTCCAACAGTTCAAGCTGCCGCCGGCACTGCCGCTGCTGCTCGACCTCTATGGATACGACCGGCTGCTCGCCGGGGGCTTCATGTCGGTCTATGCCCTGCTGGGTCTGGTCTTTTCGGTGCGCATCGGAGGCTGGCTCGACCGCTACGGTTCGGGCCGCATGCTGCTGATCGCCTCCGCGATCATGTTCTGCGGCAATCTCGGCGCTCTGGCGATGCCGGAATCTGGGGCGCTGGTGCTCGTCTCCCGTGGTTTCGAGGGGTTCGCCTTCGCGATATTCGCGATCGCCGGCCCGGTCATCGCCAACGCCTCGGCCGAACCCCGGCATCTGCCGCTGGTCTTCGCCCTGACGGCGGCCTGGATTCCGGTGGGTCAGATCTCCGCCGCCCTGATCGGCCAGCCCATCATCGGTGCGGGCGCCTGGCGCCCGCTGTGGTGGATCGCCGCCGCGGCGACCCTGGGCATGGCGATCTGGGTCGCGGCCTTGGGCCGTCGCCTCGGCCGGACCCTGGCCGGGGCCGGATCCAAGCGGGGTCCGACGTCGCGAACCGAAGTGCTGCCCGTCCTGAATCTGGCCCTGATCGGCGTCACCTTTACGCTTTGGGCGGCGCAGTATTTCGCCTTCGTCACCTGGCTGCCCACCTATCTTGTCGAAGTGTTGGGCTTCGCGCCCGGCGATGCCGTGCTCGGCTATCTCTTGCCTGTGGCGCTGCTGCTGGTTTTCGTTTTGGCCTGCGGCGGGTTGATGCGCCTGGGCATCCCGATCCCGGCGATGCTGCTTGGCTCGCTCTTTCTGCAAGCCGCCGTCTGGTGGTGGCTGCCCTCGACCGAATCGGCGCTCTGGGCCGGAATTGGCCTGGTCGCCTGGGCGGCGGGCGCGGGCACCACGCCGACTTGCCTGTTCGCCATGCCTTCAGTCGTCCTGGGGACCGGGCGCGCCGGCCCGCGCGCCTTCGCGATCGTCATGACGGGGCGCAATCTGGGCGTTCTGGTGGGGCCGTTGCTGATTCCCGCGGTCTTGGCCCTGGGCGGGCATTGGAGTTTTGCGGGCTCGGTTTTCGGCGCGCTGACCCTCGGCGCCGGATTCGTCGCAGCGCTGCTGTCCTGGCGGCTGCGCCAGGGTCGGATCTAGAGAGTCGGATCTAGGGAATGAGGCGGTAGCCGCCGGGCTCTGTAACCAGGATCGCGGCCTTGCTCGGCTCCGGCTCGATTTTCTGGCGCAGGCGATAGACGTGGGTTTCCAGCGTGTGGGTCGTCACCCCCGCGTTATAGCCCCAAACTTCGTCCAGCAGGACCTCGCGGCCGACGACGTTCGAGCCGGCCCGGTAGAGGTATTTGAGGATCGCGGTTTCCTTTTCCGTCAGGCGGATTTTCCGGTTCTGCGCCTCGTCGACAAGAAGCTTTGCCGCGGGCCGAAAGCTGTAGGGGCCGACGGCGAAGACAGCGTCCTCGGTCTGTTCATGGATGCGAAGCTGGGCGCGCAGGCGCGCCAACAAGACGCCCAGGCGGAACGGTTTCGACACATAATCGTTGGCGCCGGCCTCGAGGCCGAGGATCGTATCGGCATCGGAATCGGCCGCCGTCAGCATAATCACCGGAGCCTTGACGCCGGCGCGGCGCATCAAACGGCAAACCTCGCGCCCGTCATGGTCGGGCAGGCCCACATCGAGCAGGATCGCGTCGTAGCGCGCGGCCTTCGCAGCTTCCAGGCCGGTCGCGCCGGAGTTCGCCTCGTCCGTTTCGAATTCCTCGTAAACCGCGAGCTGCTCCGCAAGAGATTGGCGAAACAGATCGTCGTCGTCGACGAGCAGAATGCGTTTGCCGGCCATCATGCTATCGCGGCTCCCTTGGTGACATCGGCAGCCATTCTAGCACGGTGACGCGGCGCGCCGATCTCGGACATGGCGGATTCAATCCTCGATCGCGGCGGCGACTGCCGCGAACAGCGGACCGTCGGGCGCCGATAGAGCCTGAAGGATGCTGAAATGGTCATGCCCGGCCAGATCGAGTTGCGCCACTGGGACTCCTTCTGCGGTCAGATGTTCTCCATAGGCATCCTGCTGGCGGTGGTATTCGTCCGATTCCTTGCCGCCCACCGCGAGAGTGGCGGCCCCGCCCGCGGGCGGGGCGAGGTGGATCGGACCGGCCCGCCGCGCGCCGGCGGCGTCGAGGCCCAGATCGGTATTGAGATAACTCAGGCGGATCGGCTCCAAGTCATAGAGTCCGCTGATGGCCAGGATGCCCCGCAGGCGTGGACCGAGATCCGTGTCCGAGCGGGCCATGGCGGCCAGATGTCCGCCGGCGGAATGGCCCGACAGAAGGATCCGCCGGGGATCGACCGCGAGGTCCGCGGCATGTTCCAGAACCCATTTCAGGGCCCGGCCGATGCTGCCGGCGATCCGGTCCAGACTCGCTTCGGGTGCGAGGGGATAGCCGATCGCGCCATAGGCGATCCCGGCCTGGACATAGGCAGGCGCGGGAAAGGCAAAATCGGCCTTGTCCATCGCCCGCCAGTAACCGCCATGGATGAACAGATGCAGGGGCGCCCCGGGGTCGGCGGGGAAAAAATCGAGTCTTTCACGCTCATGCGGACCGTAGGCCAGGTCGATACGGTGCGGCAGGTCCGAGCGCGCGGCCTCGCTGCCCCGTTTCCAGGCCGCAAGATGATCGGCGAATTCCGGGACCATCGCCCGGTTGTCGTATTGAGCGTCGAGCCCGGCCTGATCGTATTCGCGATAGATCCTCACGTTTCGGACCTCCGGCGGCAAAGGATCCATCTGACCTAGCCGCTTCGACGGCGGGCGGCAAGAGGGGGGCGGTTTCTGCCGCTGCGACCGGCTTTGTCCGGTAGAAATTGCCGGGTTCCTTCCATGCGCCGCAGGGATCAGGCGCAACGAGCCTATTTTGCTGAATTCCCGGTCTGGCACAGGCGTTGCGACCACCTTTGGGAACATGACCGGCCGGACGCCAATGAACGGCGGGACGACAATGGAAGGACGATTAGATGGGTGATGGGATGGCCGTCGGCCCGGTTTTGGGCATGCGCAATGCGGGCGACCATTTCGCGGCCTCTGCGGAACAGGCGTCTTCGGGCGGTCGCCTGGATCTTTGGGGGGGTGACGAATTCAGCTTCAATGACCTGCTCGACCTGGTAAACCCGCTCCAACACATCCCGATCGTTTCCAACCTGTATCGATCCCTGACCGGGGATCAGATCGGCGCGGTCGCGCGCATTTTCGGCGGCGCGGTTCTGGGCGGGCCGATCGGCGCCGTCAGCGCGGTGATCAATTCGGCGCTGGATTCCAGCACGGGCAAGGATGCGGGCGAGCATATTCTTGCCCTGTTGAACGGCGAGGAGAGTTTCGGCGGCGGCGAGGCGCCGCTCCTGGCCGCGATGGGCGACCGGTCGGGCGAGGAATGGCCGGGCGCCGCCGTCGGCACCGCGTCGGGCTCGGAGGGAGATCCGGTGCAGACCGCGACCGCAGGCGACACCCTCGAAATCGACGGCCTGCCCTGGCTGCGCGCCGCGCTGGATGGCGACGACGGCGAGCCGGGCCCGATACAAGCCGCGTCCGCGGCGCCCGCGGTTCGGGAGATTGCGGTCGATGCCCCCCTGCCCTGGCTGGCGGCGGCCGCCGGACCGGTGCCCGCCCTGGCCCCTGCCTTGGGTGTCTTGCCTGCCTCGGTGCCCGGTGCCGGGGGGAGCGCGCGGCCGGCGAGACTTGCCGGTCCCGAGGTTGCGGCCGGCGGGCCCGGGGTTGCCGATGCGATGATGACCGCGCTCGACAAGTATCGGGCGATGGTTCGGGCGCGACCCGATCGGGCGGTCGATTCTTCGGTCTGATCGATGCGCGGCTTTGCGGGTTTCGCTCCCTTCCGGGTTGGACCTATAACCGGGCCATGATAATCGACGTGAGTCCTTCGCGATCGGGGGCGGTCCATGGCTGGTGCCGCTGGCCGGGCGAGCGGGTCCGCTGCGCGCTGGGGCGGGGCGGCGTCCGCACCCGGAAACGGGAAGGCGACGGGGCCACGCCGGCCGGGTGCTGGCCGGTGCGGCGCGTTCTGTACCGGGCCGACCGCCTGGACCCGGGCCCGCTTGCGCTACCCTCCCGCGGGATTCGAATTCACGACGGATGGTCCGACGACCCGCGAGACCCGCGCTACAATCGTGCCGTCCGCTTGCCCACATCCTTCGGGCACGAGCGGCTTTGGCGGACGGATCGTCTTTACGATCTGATTCTGGTTCTCGGCTATAACGACGCGCCTCCGGTGGCCGAGCTGGGAAGCGCGATTTTTCTCCATCGCGCACGAGACGATCTGGCTCCGACCGAGGGCTGCGTCGCCCTGGAGATGGGCGATCTCCTGCGCATGGTCCGATCCTTGTCGGCCCGATCCTTGGTTCGGGTGCGAAAAGGCTAGACCGGGAACGACTGGTCTAGGGGTTATGCCGCGCGCCGAAAATTGCCGTTCCGACCCGCACCATGGTGGCGCCGAACCGGATGGCCTCTTCGAAATCGCCGCTCATCCCCATGCTCAACTCGCGGAGGCCGTTGTCCCGGGCGAGCTCCCGCAGAAGAGCGAAATGCGGCGCCGGCGATTCGTCGAAGGGCGGGATGCACATGAGACCGCGCAGATCGAGGCCCAGATCGTCGCGGCAAAGCGCGATGAGCGCCTCGGCCTCACCCGGAACCACACCGGCCTTTTGGGGTTCTTCTCCGGTGTTGACCTGGATCAGGCAGGCGGGGCGGCGGCCGGCCACCTCGGATTCGCTGGCGATCTTCCGCGCCAGTTTCGGGCGGTCGACGGATTCGACGACATCGAAAAACCCGACGGCCTCCCGGACCTTGTTGGTCTGAAGCGGCCCGATCAGATGCAGGCGGATTTCGGGAAGTTCAGCGCGCAGATCCGGCCAACGCTGCATGGCTTCCTGAACCCGGTTTTCCCCAAACACCCGGTGCCCGGCGCGGCAAGCCGCGCGAACGCGGTCCGCGGGTTGAACCTTCGACACGGCGACCAGCGTGACGTCTTCGGCCGGCCGACCGGCGGCGCTTGCCGCTGCTGCGATCCTGTCGTGGATCAGGCCAAGAGATTCCGCGACCTCGGCGTCGGCAGAGATCGAGGTTGGGTTGTCCGGAGACTGGTTGAGTGGATCGGTCATCAGCCATTTTCTCGGGGTAGTACGGGATGCTAGCAAACGGCACCGGTGCTCGGAACCCGGTGCGCCCGGAAAGGGGCATCTGGAGGAGTGTTGTGGCCCGGTCGGCCGTTCCGGTATGATCCGCGCCCGTGGCCGGAGGGCCGCGCAGGCGAGCCGGGAGTATCGACAGGCATGGATGGGGCATTGGCAAGACTGCGTTTGTCGGGCGCACTGATCTTGGTCGGCATGCTGCTTCTGGCCTGCACTGAGAGTCCGCCGGGACAAGCCGGCGGCGTCCAGGGCAGCGACGGCTTCACCTATTTTAGCGGCGGCGCCGTGGGTGGCGCCGGTGGCGCTCCGGTTTCGGTCAACACTTTCCTGTGGCGCGCGAGCCTGGACACGGTGTCCTTCATGCCGCTCATTTCGGCGGACGCCTATGGCGGCGTGTTGATTACGGACTGGTACGCCCCGCCGGAAACGCCGGACGAGCGGTTCAAGATCAATCTTTTCGTCAGCGGCCAAGCCTTGCGCGCGGAATCGGTTAAGGCAGTCGTCTTCCGCCAAATTCGCCAGGGCAGCGAATGGCGCGATTCGCCGGTCGACCCGAGCACGGCGCGCGGCCTGGAGAACACGGTTCTGACCCGGGCGCGGCAGTTGCGGGCCGAGGTCCAGGGCTGAATCGAACGGATCGGGAGCCGGGCGCGCCGCGCGCCTCCGGCAAGGGCGAGGATTGGGCGCGGACGACGGCCATGACGCGATACAACGTTCAAGAGACCGAAGCGAAGTGGCAGTCCCATTGGGACGAATCCGAGATCTTTCAGGTCACGGAGGATCCCGCACGCCCGAAATACTACGTGCTCGAGATGTTTCCCTACCCGTCCGGCCGCATTCATATGGGCCATGTGCGGAACTATACGCTGGGCGATGTGGTCGCCCGCTACAAGCGGGCTCGCGGCTTCAACGTACTGCACCCGATGGGCTGGGATGCCTTTGGCATGCCGGCCGAGAATGCGGCCATGGCGGCCAAGATTCACCCGGCGGAATGGACCTGGGAGAATATCCGCAACATGCGGAGCCAGCTCCGCTCCATGGGCTTGTCCTACGACTGGTCCCGCGAGTTGGCGACCTGCTCGCCTGACTACTATCGGCACGAGCAGAAGATGTTCTTGGATTTTCTGGAGGCCGGCTTGGCCTATCGGAAAGAATCCTGGGTCAATTGGGACCCCGTCGATCAGACGGTCCTGGCCAACGAACAGGTGATCGACGGATGCGGCTGGCGGTCGGGTGCGCCGGTCGAAAAGCGCAAACTGTCGCAATGGTTCCTCAAGATCACCGAATATTCGGACGACCTGTTGGACGCCTTGGAGGGTCTGGACCGGTGGCCGGACCGGGTTCGGCTGATGCAGGAACGCTGGATCGGGCGATCGGAGGGAGCCTTCATGCGCTTTCCGATTTCCGGCGAACCTGAGCCGCTGGATGTTTTCAGCACCCGGCCGGATACGATTTTCGGCGCTTCCTTCATGGCCCTTTCGCCCAATCATCCGCTGGCGGCGAGATTGGCCGAGGACAACAGCGATATCGCTGCCTTCATTGCCGAGTGCAATCGGCTTGGAACCAGCGAGGAAGCGATCGAGACCGCCGAGAAACGGGGCATCGATACCGGCCTGAAAGCGCAGCATCCGTTTCGGTTGGGTATCGAGCTGCCCATCTATATCGCGAATTTCGTCCTGATGGAGTACGGCACCGGGGCGATCTTCGGGTGCCCGGCCCACGACCAGCGCGACCTCGACTTCGCCCGCAAATACGAGCTTCCGGTCATTCCGGTCGTCGCCCCGCGTGACGCCGACCCGGAGAGCTTTTCCGTTGGGGACGAAGCGTTCCTTGAGGATGGCGTCCTGGTCAATTCCGATTTCCTGGACGGGCTCGGCGTCGAAGAGGCGAAGACCGCCGCGATCGACCGGTTCGTGAGCGAAGATCGCGGGCGGCGCGCGATCGTCTATCGGCTGCGCGATTGGGGTGTGTCCCGCCAACGGTATTGGGGCTGTCCCATTCCCGTGGTCCATTGCCCCTCATGCGGACCTGTCCCCGTGGCCGCGTCGGATTTGCCCGTGGTTTTGCCCGAGGACGTGGATCTTTCGCAACCGGGCAATCCCCTCGATCGGCATCCGACGTGGAAACATGTGGACTGCCCACAATGCGGCGTGCCTGCGACGCGAGAGACGGACACCTTCGATACGTTTTTCGAATCGTCCTGGTACTTCGCGCGCTTCTGCGCGCCGAATGCGGACGAAGCGTTCACCCGCGAGGCCGCGGAATACTGGCTGCCCGTGGACCAATATATCGGCGGGATCGAACATGCGGTTCTGCATTTGCTCTATTCGCGGTTTTTCGTTCGCGCCCTGTCTCGCTGCGGATATCTGGATTTGGCGGAGCCCTTCGCGGGTCTTTTGACGCAGGGAATGGTGTGTCACGAGACCTATCGGAGCGCGGACGGGAAGTGGCTGGAACCCTCCGATGTGAAACGGATCGAGGGCGGGGCGGTGGTGACCCTCGAAGGGGAGCGGCCGGTCGATATCGGGCGTTCCGAGAAAATGAGCAAGTCGAAGAAGAATGTGGTCGATCCCGATCACATCATCGCCGCCTATGGCGCCGATACGGCGCGGCTGTTCATGCTGTCCGACAGCCCCCCCGAGAGGGACTTGGAATGGACCGAGGCCGGGGTCGAAGGGGCTTGGCGCTATCTCAATCGCTTGTACCGGCTGGTTGCCGATCCTCCGATCCCGTTGACACCGGTCGGCGCGGGGCGCCCGGCGGATATGACAGGGCCGGGCGAGGCCTTCGAGCGACTGGTTCACAAGACGATCGACGGGGTGTCCGGAGATCTCGAAAGGTTTCACTTCAATCGGGCCGTGGCTCGGATTCGCGAACTGACCAATGCCTTGGCCGAGTTGCCGGTCGAGGGACCGGATTCGCCCTGGCTGACGCGCTTTGGTCTTGAGACGATAGCCCAGTTGATCGGGCCGATGACTCCGCATTTGGCCGATGAGATGTGGCAGACTCTCGGGCATGAGCCTTTCTTGGTCGACATGCCTTGGCCGGAAGCGGATATGAAACTCGTTACGGACGAGACGGTGACGGTCGGGGTGCAGGTAAACGGGAAGCTGAGGGGCACCATCGAGTTGCCTCGGGATGCCTCCCGCGAGACGGTGGAAGGCGAGGCCTTCGCGGTTCCCGGCGTCGAACGCGCCATTGCCGGCAAGGAAATTCGCAAGGTGGTCGTGGTGCCGAACCGGATCGTCAATGTCGTCGTTTAGGGCAAGCCTGCTCGGCCTTGTCGCCCTCTGTCTGGTGGCGGCTGGCTGCGGGTTCCAGCCCCTGTACGGCGAGCGGTCCGAAAACGCAGACTTGGCCGCGGTGAAGATCGCGCTGATTCAGAACCGCTCCGGGCAGGAACTCCACAACGCGCTTCTGGACAGGCTGAACCCGAAGGGGCAACCGGTGAGACCGCTCTATGTCTTGCGGATCGCTTTGGATGAGAGCCTCCAGGATCTGGCCGTGCGCAAGGACGAATCGGTGACCCGCGCCAATCTTCAGTTGGCCGCCATATTCAGGCTTTATTCCCAGGCGGACGGGTCCCTCTTGACCGAGGGCGTCAGCCGGTCCACGACCAGCTTCAATATCTCTACTCAGGAATACTCCGCGATCGTCGCCGAGCAGGACGCCCGGCGCCGGGGGATCGATCTTGTCGCCGACGACATCCAAATCCGCCTGGCGCTTTTCTTCCGGCGCTTGGGTGGCGGTTCGGATGGGTAATCGGTGAAGGTTCAGGCCGCCCGTGCGGAGTCCTTTCTGGCTCGGATCGATCCTTCCCTCAGAGTGCTCCTGTTGTTCGGCCCGGATACCGGCTTGGTGCGGGAGCGGGCCGAAAAGATCGTTTCCGACATGGTCGGTTCCCCGCCGGACCCCTTTGGTTACGCCGAATTGGGGATGGATGACCTGCGCGAGGCGCCGTCCCGGTTGAGCGACGAGGTTCGAACGGTCGGGTTTGGTGTGGAACGCCGGTTGGTTTGGCTGCGCGACGCGACCGATAGCGCCGGGGCTTCGGTGTCCGATGTTTTGGAGGATGAATCGGGCGAGGGGTTTCTGCTCCTGACGGCAGGAGAGCTCGCGGCCCGGTCTGGGCTTCGGAAAACGGTCGAGGGATCGAAGATGGGTGCGGCGCTCGGTTGCTACGGCGACGAAGGCCGCGGCCTGGGCGAAGTGATCAAATCGGTTTTCGACGAGGCCGGGGTGAATGCGTCGCCCGACGCGCTGGCCTATCTGCACGCCAATCTCGGCGGCGATCGGGGCATGACCCGGTCGGAATTGCAGAAGCTGGCTCTCTATGCCGGGCCCGGCGGTCGGATCGATCTGGCGGAGGCGAGCGCGTTGGTCGGAGACAGCGCGCAGCGCAGCCTGTCCGATATCGCCCTGGCCGCGGGGGACGGCTCTCATGGCCGCCTGGACCGGGCCCTGCATCGCGCCTATCGGGAAGGCGCCAGCGCGATCGCGATCCTGCGGGCCGCGAGCCGCCATTTTCAGAGGCTTCTTTTGGCGCGCGCTATGGTGGATGGCGGAGATGGCGCCGTCGACGCGGTGGGGCGCCTTCGTCCGCCCGTTTTCTGGAAGGAAAAGGGTGTGATGGTGGCTCAGGTTTCACGCTGGGCCCGCCGTCCTCTGGTGACAGTTCTCGCCCGCCTGACGGAAGCCGAGCGGCAGTGCAAACGATCCGGGGTTCCGCAGGAATCGGTCTGCAATCGCGTGTTGCTGGAAATCGCCCAGGCGGGGGCGCGGCGCCGGCGCTAGCTTGTTTAGCCGGAAAGCTTCTCGACGACCGATTGCAGTTGGTCGAGGTCGCGGTAACCGATGACCAGTTTTCCGCCGCGGCCCTTTGCGGCGATTTCCACACGCAGGCCCAGGGTTTCGCTCAATCGGCGCTCCAAGGCTTTGGTATCGGCGTCTTTTGGGGGTTTCGTCGGGGTATTGCCGGAACTCCTGTCCTTGATCGCCTGGCCGAGCCGCTCCGTTTGACGGACGGAGAGGCCGTCGCGCACGACTTGGCGCGCGGCCGCGACGGGATCGGGCAGATTGAGGAGGGCGCGGGCATGCCCGGCGCTCAAGGCCCGGGAATCGAGGAGTTTTTGGACCTCCTCGGGAAGACTCAGCAACCGGAGCATGTTGGCGATGTGGCTGCGGCTTTTGCCGATGGCCTGGGCGAGGCCGTCCTGGGTATGGCTGAACTCGGCCATCAGGCGGCGATAGCCTTCCGC
>JABIRQ010000082.1 GCA_018699755.1 Rhodospirillaceae bacterium
CGGCGTGGAGGCACCGCTGGCGTACATCTGCGGGGACTGCGGCAAGGCGTTCGGGTCGGAGGAGTACCTCCTGGCGCACTGCCAGCGGCGGGGGCACCGCTCGGGCATGGATGACGGAGCCGAGATGGGGCTGCTCCCGATAGGTCACGTCGTAGTGCCACAACCCGCCGAAATTGATATCGCCGTCGTCGGCTTCCTTGACGATGCGCAGAACCTCGGGATGGCCCTCGGCATGGGGCATGACCAGGGGGTAAACGAAGGGTTCGCGGTCGACCTCGCCGAACAGGCCGGCGAAGGCGCTGTGCTGCGCGGGGGTCAGATCCTGGTCGCGGAAGAAAAGAACGAGATGTTCGCGGAAGGCCGCGCGCAGGGCCTCGACCGCCGTATCGCCGAGCCCTGTGGAAAGGTCGAGGTCCGCGACCTCGGCGCCGATGGCGCCGGCGATCGGGCGGATGTCGAGACCTGTCACGGGCGCGCTAATGCGGCCGGTCGCCGTGGATCGCCACCCGGTTCATCACACGGCGCTGCCCGGCATAGTCGTTGACCGCGTTGTGCATGGTGCAGCGGTTGTCCCACAAGGCGGCGTCGCCCGCCCGCCAGCGCCAGCGGACGGTGAACTCGGGCCGTGCCCCGTGCACCCACAGATAGTCGAGCAGGGGCAGGCTCTCCTCCCGGGTCCAGCCGTCGAACCGTTGGGTGAAGGAGCGGTTGACGAACAGGCATTTGCGTCCGGTCTCGGGGTGGGTGCGGACCACGGGATGGACGTTCTCGATCTTCTCGGACTTGTCCTCGGCCCGGCGCACCGACTCGAAATTGACCGTATCCTTGGCGACCCCGTAATTCGCGGCGAGTTGGTCGTCGTTCAGATCGCGGACCGTGCTGTGCACGGCCTTCATGGTTTCGAGCGTCGCCTTCAGCCCCTCGGACAGGGTGTCGTAGGCCAGATACTGGTTGGCCCACAACGTGTCGCCGCCCGCCTTCGGCACCTCTCGCGCCACGAGCACGGAGCCGAGATTCGGCCGCTCGCGATGAGACACGTCGTGATGCCAGAGGCCGCCGAAATTGATGCTCAGGTCGCTGGCGTCCTTGACGATGTTCAGCACTTCGGGTTGGTCGGGCAGGGTTTCTAGTTCGAGCGGCCGGACGAAGGGGTTGGGATCGATCTCGCCGAAGCGCCGGGCGAAGGCGACGTGCTGGGCCGGGGTGATCGTCTGGCCGCGGAAGAACAGGACGAGATGCTCCATGAAAGCGTCATGGAGCTCGGAGAAGACGTCGTTCCCAAAGGGCTCCGTCAGGTCCATCCCGGCAATCTCGGCGCCCAGGGCGCCGGCGACGGGACTGACTTCAATATGTCGGTAGGCCACGGTCTGTCGCTCCCTCGACCATGTCTCGCTTTGGGAGGAGTGTAGTAACATCGTGGTGGCGACGCCATCGGCAGAAGGGGCTGGCAGATGATCGGTGAGAAGACGGATGCGGTCGAAACCTTTTGGCGCGAGGCCTGCGCGGCGACTGGGATCGACCCCGAGACGGCCTATCACGCGGGCACTTTCGCGGACCCGGCCCTGAGCCCGAATGTCGACAAGATCGGCGATCTCGCGCGCATCGGGCAGAAGCGAGGCACCGCCCATATGGCCCTGGATTTCGAGAAGAGTGGAGTGGCGCGGCGCGCGCCGGGCGAACCCTGGGTCGTGCTGACGGCCGCGAACGAGCCGCTCTGCCTCGTCCGGATGACCGAGGTAGAGACCGTCCCGTTCCGCGACGTGACGCCGGAATTCGCCGCCTCGGAGGGCGAGGGCGATCTGAGCTGGGACTACTGGGCGACGGTGCACCAGCGCTACTTCGAGAAACAACTTGCCGCCTGGGGCGAATCCTGGCGCGACGATCTGCCCGTCGTCTGCGAGAGCTTCGAGCTGCTCTGGCCCAAGCCGTAAGCCGGCTTAACCTTGCCGGCCGAGGCGCCAGCGGACGGGGAACCGTCGCGTCAGGGCGATTGCTGAACGTTCGCCCGTGCGGAATAATGTCGGCATCGGTCCTCAGGCCCCCTCCTGCCAGAACAGCACCCTCTATGATCCGCAGAGTCCGGCACGCGACGACCTACGCCTATCGCCAGCCGGTCCGCTTCGGTGAACACCACATGATGGTGCGGCCGCGCGACAGCCACGACCTGCGTCTGATCGAGGCGACTTTGTCGCTTTCGCCGCGGGCTTCCGTCCGCTGGCGTCATGACGTCTTCAACAACTCGATCGCCACGGCGGAGTTCGGCGACGCCATGGCGTCGGAGCTGCGGATCGAGAGCAATATCGTGATCGATCATTTCGGCGTGGAAGGCCCTAAATTTCCGATCGAGCCGATGGCGCGGACCCTGCCGTTCAGCTATCTGGCCGAGGAGGTGCCCGATCTCGGCCGAACGATCGAGCGCCACTATCCGGACCCGGCGCGCAAGCTGGACGCCTGGACCAGCCAGTTCCTGAACCCGAGCGGGCCGACCGATACCGATGTCTTTCTGCGCGTGCTGACCGAAGCGATCAAGGCGCAGTTTCACTACGAAGGGCGCGAGGAATACGGCGTGCAGAGCCCGGTGGAGACCTTGGAGCGCGGCTCCGGCACCTGCCGGGACTTCGCACTCCTGATGATGGAAGCCGCGCGTTCGATCGGGCTCGCCGCCGGTTTCGTCACGGGTTACCTCTACTCGCCGCCCGCCGAAACGGATGGCGGGCAGATGGTGGGCGCCGGGGCGACCCATGCCTGGGCGCAGGTCTATCTGCCGGGTGCCGGATAGGTCGAATTCGATCCGACCAACGGCCTCGTCGGCGGCCCCGACCTCATCCGCGTGGCGACTGCCCGGGACCCCAAGCAGGCCGTGCCCGTGGCCGGAACCTTCGAGGGTAGCCCGGACGATTTCCTGGGCTTGACGGTCGAGGTGGAGGTGACGACGGAATGACCGGCGAAACAACGGCGGCCAAGCGACCGTGAACGTCCGCATCGCCCTGCATCACCGAACGCGTTACGCCTATGCCAGCGGCGTGACCCTGGGGCCTCAACTGATCCGGCTGCGGCCGGCCCCCCATGCGCGCGCCGAGATCGTGTCCTACTCGCTTCGCATCGAGCCGGCGGACCACGTCGTCCACTGGATTCACGATCCCCACGGCAACCACCTCGCCCGCGCGACCTTTCCGGACCCGGCGGAACGGTTCGAGGTCACGGTCGACCTCGTCGCCGAGCTCGGACCTATCAATCCCTTCGATTTCATCGTGCAGCCGCCCTTCGATTTCTGGCCCTTCGAGTCTGACGAGGCGCTCCGCGATCAGATGCCGGCCTATCATCGGACGGAGGAGGCGGGGCCGATGCTGCGCGCCTGGCTCGACTCCCTGGATCGCACGCCGCGCGCGACCGTCGATCTGCTCGGCCTGCTCATCGGCCGGTTGGCGGCGGAGGTCGCCTACGAGATCCGGTACGAGCCGGGTATCCAGACGCCGGAAGAGACGTTCGAGCGCGGCATCGGCTCGTGCCGCGACACCGCGTGGGTGCTTGTCCAGACCCTGCGCCACCTGGGTTTCACGGCCCGCTTCGTGTCCGGCTATCTGATCCAACTCGCGACGGACGGGCCGGGCCCAGACGGCGGGCCGCCGGAGGTCGAAACCGATTCGCCGACCTTCACGCCTGGAC
>JABIRQ010000395.1 GCA_018699755.1 Rhodospirillaceae bacterium
CCGATCTGGGGCCGGAACGGCTCTGGTCCTAGGGCGATGACGGCGTCCGGCGAAAGCGGATCGGTGCGCACCCGGCTCAACTACCTGACCAAGGACAGCGCGCCGCCGGTCAGCCGGATCGGCTTCGAGGTGCCGGACGAGGTCCACCGCAGCGGCACCTACGAATGGGTCGAGGTGGATGTGCGGGATGCGCGCGAGCTCGATCCGCCCGCCCGGCTCGACCGCGAGGGGTTCGAGCTGGTGCGCTTCGAGCCTGGCGTCGCCGATCTCTACGACGACGATTTGGTCAAGGCCGCCTATTACCCCGAAGTCGAAGCGCTGGTGAAGCAGGCGACCGGCGCCGCCCGCGTCGTCGTCTTCGATCACAACAGCCGGGCCGAGGGCGATCCGCGCGCGGCGCACGAGAACGCGCGCGGTCCCGTTCATCTGGTCCATGACGACTACACCGACCGCTCCGGCCCGGGCCGGGTCGAAGCCTTTCTGCCCGAGGACGAGGCGCGCGACCTGCTCAAGGGCCGCTGCGCCATCGTCAATGTCTGGCGGCCGATTCGGGGTCCGCTGCTTTCCGCCCCCCTCGCCCTGTGCGACGCCGGGTCCATCCTGCGCGAGGATCTGGTGGCCGCGCGAATGGTCTATCCCCACCGCACCGGTGAGGAGTTCCGCAGCGCCCACAGCCCGCGCCACCGCTGGTATTACTATCCGCGCATGGCGGAGGACGAGGCCGTGCTGATCAAGGTCTACGATTCGGCGACCGACGGTCCGGCCCGGTTCAGCCTGCACTCGGCCTTCGACGACCCCACGACTCCGCCCGACGTCCCGCCGCGCGAGAGCATCGAAGCGCGGACCTTGGTGTTCTACTAGTGGCTAGCGCGCCAGACCCAGGCGGTTGGCGATGTTGTTCTTCTGGATGGCGCTGGAGCCGCCGGCGATGTTGAAGACCAGGATGTCGCGCACGTAGCGCTCCATCGGCATGCCGCGCACCAGCCCGTAGGCGCCCAGCACCCGCTGGCAGGCCAGGATCGTCTTTTCCGCCGTTTCGCAGACCAAGAGTTTGGCCATCGAGGTTTCGGCCGAGCAAGGCTCGCCCCGGTCGGCCAGCCAGGCGGCGTGGTAGAGAATCAGGCGCGCGGCGTGAAGTTCGGTCCGGGCGTCGGCCAGGGGATGGCGGACCGCCTGATGGGCGCCGATCGGCTTGCCGAACTGCTCGCGCTCCCCGGCATAGCGCCAGGCATCCTCCAGGGCGGCCTCGGCCAGGCCCAGCGCCATGGCGGCGACCTCCAGCTTCTCGACATCCAGGGCGGGGCCGGCAAGGCGCGCCCAGCCGGCGTTCCAGCCCGCTTCGCCACCGACCAGATTGTCGAAAGGGATGGCCACGTCCTCGAAGATGACTTCGTTCAGATGGGCGCCGCGCATGCCGATGGCGTCGTAGCGACTGATCGAGACGCCGGGCGCGTCGGGCGGAATCAGCACGAAGGACAGGTTCTTGTAACGCTCTTCCTCGGGGCCGGTGCGCACCAGGGCATAGATGAAGTCGGCGTGCTCCGCGCCGGTGCAGAACCGCTTGGCGCCGTTGACGACGATGCGGTCGCCGTCGCGCGCGGCGCGGGTCCGCACGCTGGCCAGATCGGCGCCCGCGTCCGGTTCGGTCAAGCCATAGGCGAAGAACATCTCGCCCCGGGCCAGGCGCGGCAAGTACGCGGCCTTCTGGTCCTCGCTACCGGAGTCCAGGATGTTCATGCCGCCGTAGCAGGCGCACATGATGTAGGGGACGGCGACGGCCAGGCTGCGCTTGGACAGTTCCTCGATCACCGCCATCGTCGCCGGGATGTCGCGGCCCTGGCCGCCGTACGTGTCGGGTATCGTCAGGCCCATGACGCCGAGATCGGCCAGCTTGGCGACCGCATCGCGCGGAAATTCGTCCTCCCGGTCCCAGCGATCGGCCGCTTCGAGCGGCATCTCGGCCGCGACGAAGCGCCGCAGACTGTCGCGGATCAGGCGGATATGCTCGGCTTCTCGGAAATCCATGAACGAATATCTCAGCGCGGCAGTTTAAGGCGGTTGGCGATGTTGTTGCGCTGGATCGCCGAGGTGCCGCCGATGATGGGCAGCAGCAGGGCGTCGCGCACGTATCGCTCCATGTCGTATTCCGTTGCGTACCCGTACGCACTCATCACCGTCTGGCCGGCCAGGGCGATCTCCTTGGCCGCCTCCGTGGCGTAGAGCTTGGCCATGGAAGATTCGATGCCGCAGGGCAGGCCCTCGCCGGCCAGCCAGGCGGCCTGGTAAAGGACCAGGCGCGCGGCGTGCAGCCGGGTTCGGCACTCCGCCAGGATGTGGCGGATCGATTGGTAGCGGGCGATCGGCTTGCCGAACTGGATGCGCTCCTCGGCATAGGTCCAGGCATCCTCGACGGCGGCTTGGGCGACGCCGAGACCCAAGGCCGCGACCTCCAGCTTCTCGACGTCCAGGGCCGGGCCGGCCAGCATGGGCCAGCCCCGGTTCCAGCCGGCCTCGCCGCCGATGATGTTGGCGGCGGGAATACGTACGCCCTCGAAGGCGACGTCGTAGGACGGCACGCCGCGCAGGCCCATGGTCGGGATGTGGGTCATGGTCAGCCCGGCCGCGTCGCTGGGCACCAGCACGAAGGACAGGTTTTCGTAGCGCGCCTCGGCTGGGCCGCTGCGCACCAGGGTGTAGATGTACTCGGCTTCCTTGGCGGCGGTGCAGAAGCGTTTGGTGCCGTCGATCACGACCTCGTCGCCCTCGCGTGCCGCACGCGTGGTCACGCTGGCCAGGTCCGAGGCGGCGTCCGGTTCGGTCAGGCCATAGGCGAAGAGGATTTCGCCCCGCGCGATCCGGGGCAACAGCTCGGCTTTCTGCGCTTCCGAGCCGACATCGCCGATATTCATGCCGCCGTAACAGGCGCAGTCGATGAAGGCGACGGCCATGACCAGGCTGTGGCGGGCCAGTTCCTCGATCACCACCATGGCGCCGAGAATGTCGCGACCCGCGCCGCCGTATTCCTCCGGCACGGTCAGGCCGGTCAGGCCGAGGGCGGCCAGCTTGTCGAAGGTCTCGCGCGGGAAGCGGTCCTCGGCGTCCCAGCGGCGCACGGTCTCCCGCGGCAGCTCCCGCTCGGCGAAGCGGTGCACCGTGTCGCGCAGCAGTTCGAGATGCTCGGGTTCGCTGAAATCCATGGCGCCACCGCGCTCCGGCGGGACCCTACTGCCCGGTGAACGACGGCTTGCGCTTCTCGCGGAACGCGTTGACCGCCTCCTGGTGATCGTCGCTGTAGTTGGTGATCGACTCATAGGCGATGCTCGTGTCCATGATCGAATGGGCGAGCTGCTTGAGGCCGATATTGACGGAAATCTTGGAATACTGGATCGCCCGGATCGCGCCCTTGGTCAGGCGGTCGGCGAAGGCGTAGACCCGCTCGTCGAGCTCGTCGTCGGGCACGGCATGGTTGACCAAGCCCATGGCGGCGGCCTGCTCGGCCGTCAGCCGGTCGCCGGTCATGAGGAATTCCTTGGCCCGGGCATAGCCGACGAGCTGAGGCCAGATGATCGCGCCGCCGTCGCCCGCGACCAGACCGACGCTGACATGGGGGTCGGCGATGATCGCGCTTTCGGCCATGAAGATCGTGTCGCAGAACAGGGCGATGGTCGCGCCCAGCCCCATGGCCGGGCCGTTGAGGCGGCAGACGACCGGCTTTTCGCAGTCGAGCAGGCCGAAGACGATGCGCTTGCCCTCGACCCGGGTCCGTTCCCAGACCCGCTTGTCGTCGATCATCTCCTGCATCCAGCCGATATCGCCGCCGGCCGAAAAGGCGCGCCCCGCGCCGGTCAGCACGATGACGTCGGCTTCGGGGTCCTGGGCCACCTCGTAGAATACGTCGCCCAATTCGCGATGCATGACCGCCTCGACCGCATTCAACTTGTCCGGCCGGTTCATGGTGATGGTCAGAATCCGGCCGCGCCGGTCGAAACTGAGCGTCTTGTATTTCTCGTAGGCCACTTCCCCTGTCCCCTAATTCTGGTTGTCGAAAACGGAACCTTCGAGGTGCATAGTGCCCAGACCGACCCGATAGCGGAAGCCCCGTCGCGCGACCCCCTTCGCGCGACCGATGACGCCGTCGCCGGGCATGCCTATGCTGCCGCCGCATGGGCAAGGGCGCATCTTCGACCGCAGACGCGGGGAAAACAGACGCGGGGCCGGGCGGCGGGCGGCTGTCCCGCATCGCGGCGCGGCGGCTCTCGACCGATGCGTCGGTCGCCCTCGACCTGTTGCGCGCCCTGGCGGCGATCCTGGTGATGATCGGCCATGTCCGCGGCCTGTTCTTCGTCGATTTCGGCCAGGTCGCCGACAAGAGCTTGGCGATTCGCGCGATTTATTTCGCGACCTCCCTGGGGCACGAGGCGGTCATGATCTTCTTCGTGCTCAGCGGATATTTCATCGCGGGCAACGTGCTGCGCGCTCTGGCTCGCGCGGGGTGGAGCTGGTCCTGGTATCTGGTGCGCCGGGTCACCCGACTGCATATCGTGCTGCTGCCCGCGCTCGCGGCGGGATTTCTGCTGGACAGTCTGGGCCTGTCCCTGTTCGGTGCGGCCGGGCCCTACGGCGCGGCCGAAGCCTACCGCGCGATCGTGCCGGTGCCGGTCGCGGACCGGCTCGACGCCCTCACATTTCTCGGCAACGCCTTCTATCTGCAGGACATCCTGACCCAGACCCTGGGTTCCAACGGACCGCTTTGGAGCCTGAGTTACGAGTTCTGGTACTACCTCGTCTTTCCCTGCCTGGCGCTCGCCGCGGTCGCCGGCGGCGGGCTGGGTCGACGGCTCGCCTGGCTCGCGGCGGCGGCGGCGATCCTGGTTCTGACCGGGCCGCTGATCGCCCTCTATTTCCTGATCTGGCTGGCCGGCGCGGCCGTGCTGATCGCGCTCCCCGGCCCGGCGGCATCGATTGTATCGGTGGGCCCGCGGCGCTTCCTGGCGCCGTCCCTGGCGTCCCTTGTCTGCCTCGGTGTGCTGGCGATCTCCGTCACGGCCGGCCTCGACCGGATCGCGGCGGACGGCTTGGTGGCGGTGGCCGTCGCACTGCTCGTCGCGACCCTGGCCGATATCCTGCATGACGCCGGGGATCGGCCGGCCGGCCGGGGTTGGGTGCGTTACGGCGCCGCGCAGGCCGCCTGAGCAGGGGCCGGACGGAAGGAAGAGCATCGGATATGGCGATCGACGCAGCGGATCTGCCTCTCCTCTTCGGGGAAGCGAAACGGTGCCCCTTCGCGGGATCCGTCCTCACCCTGGGGCGCCAGGACGTGACCGTCACGCCTGCGGCGTTGCGCCGGGTCGCGGGCCAATGCGGCTTCGATCTGCCCCGGCCACTGCCCACGGACCTGCCTCCCGACGAACGGTTGGACGATGGGACGCTCCTGCGCGCCCTCGGTTTCGACGAGGTCGACAGCATGGACGTGAGCGACTACGAGGGCGCCACGGTGATCCATGATCTCAACGCGCCCGCCCCCCCGGAGGGGCTGGAGGGGCGCTACGATCTGGTCTTCGACCGGGGCACGGCCGAGCACGTCTTTCACCTGCCCAACCTGCTTTCGACCGTCGTGCGCCTCGCCAAGCCGGGCGGCCGGATCATGCATCTGGTGCCGTCGTCCAATCACATGGATCACGGCTTCTACATGTTCTCGCCGACCCTGTTTCACGACTACTACCGGGCGAACGGCTTGGCCGTGGAGCAGATCCGGCTGGTCCGCCACCCGTTCCTGCAACGCGACCCGGTAATCGAGATATACGACTATCGCCCCGGCGCGCTCGTCCCCATCGCCCATGGTGGGCTGGACGACGGCAGCTATCAGATTTTCTGCGTGGCCACGCGCACCGAGGGCGCCCGGCACGACCAAGTGCCCCAGCAAAGCTTCTATGTCGAAGCCTGGAAGGCGGGCGACGCGGCCGCCGGGGTTCGCCGCGGTGGCGGGCTCAAGGCCGTATTGCGGGCCGTGCTGCGAGGAATTCCGCCGCTTTACAGGGCGTTTGCGGCGGTTTCCAGCCGACTCAAGAAGCGCCGCTATATGCGCCGCGCCCTGGTCCCGATCGCCCGCCACCGTATCGAGGGATAGGCGGCGCGCCGCCCATCACAGGATTTCGAGCACGGCCTCGGGCGGCCGGCCGAGGGCGGCTTTCTTGCCCGCGACCACGATGGGCCGTTCGATGACCTTCGGATTGGCGACCATGCCCGCGATCAGGGCGTCTTCGCTCAGCCCTTCGTCGTTCAGCCCGGCCGCCTTGTATTCCGCTTCCTGCTTGCGCATCACCTCGCGCGGGCTCTTGCCCAGCATGCCCAGGATGCGTTTGAGCTCGGCCGCGCTCGGCGGATCGGCGAGATACTCGACGATCTCGGGCTCGATACCCTTGTCGCGCAGCAGCTCCAAGGTTTGCCGCGATTTCGAGCAGCGTGGATTGTGATAGATCTTGACGGCCATGGCTCTCCTTCTCCCTCGTCTCGGGACCGGATGACGGGCCCCAATCTGGCGGCATTCGCCGGCCCACTCAATGGCCGCCCGTTTCTCCGCCTCGTCAATCCTCGGGCGGGTCCAACGCATCGGTCAGGGCATCCTCGTCCTCGGCGTCGATCACCCGGCGCGCAATGTCGTAGCCGAACCCGGCGCGGGCCAGGGCCGCCAGGTCGCGCTCGCGCCGTTCGGCGCGCTGCTCGCCGGCCCGAAAAGGGCCGAGCCGCCGTCGCCTTGCCAAGCGTGCGGCGGCGATCAGGTCGGCATCCATCTCGCGTTCGGTCAGGAATTCGATCGCCTGCTCGGCTGTGTCCCGGTCCACGCCCTTGGCGGCCAGCTCGGCCCTGATCCGGCGCAGGGAGGCGCCGCGCCGATGCAGGCTGCCGGCCTTGCCCTCGGCATAGGCCCGGTCGTCGACCAGACCGGCGCGGACGAACCGGGCGACGATCTCGTCGACCCAGGCCGCCCCCTCCTCGCGGTCCGTGTCATGGGCCCGGGCCGAGCGCTCGACCCGGCGCATCAGCACCCGGCGCAGATTCTCGGCGCTGCTGGCGAACCGTTGGAGATAGTAGAGCGCGGCGTTCTCCATCCCCTTGGGGCTGGCTTTGCGTGGGCCCTGGCGGCGTTTGGCTCGCGCGTCGCCGCGCGTCTTGCGGGGGCTGGCATCCCTGGGCTCCATCGCGCGATGGTCCCATGGCGGGCGCGGGACGGAAAGGCCGGCGCCGGCGGCTCGCGGCTTGTCTTCGGGGGGCCGCGCGACTACCTTCCCGGCCCGCGTCATGGACCAGATCCCCGCCCCCACAGCCCCGCTTCCCGATTCGTCCGCTCGCCGCGCCGGGCCGCCGACGCCGCGCCGCTTCGGCCCGGTCAACTGGCTCGGCCTCTGGACCCTCTACGCCAAGGAAGTGCGGCGCTTCCTCAAGGTCTTCACCCAGACCGTCATGGCGCCGGTCGTCACCGGGCTGCTCTTCCTCGCCATCTTTACCCTGGCCCTAGGCCGTTCCTTCGAGGTCGCGGGCAGCATTCCCTACGCCCGGTTCCTGGCCCCCGGTCTGGTGATGATGGTGATCGTCCAGAATTCCTTCGCCAACAACTCCTCCTCGATCCTGATCTCCAAGATCCAGGGCAATATTGTCGATGTCCTGATGCCGCCCCTCAACGCGGCCGAGATGACCGTGGCCTATGCCCTGGCGGGCATGACCCGCGGCGTCATCGTGGCGATCGCCACGGTGCTGGTGATGGCGATCTTCGTGCCGATGGAACTGCCCGATCCGGCGGCGGCCCTCTATTTCGGCGCCTCGGCGGCCCTGATGCTTTCCCTCACCGGCATGATCGGCGGCATCTGGGCCGAGAAGTTCGACCATATTTCGGCCGTGACCAATTTCGTCATCACCCCGCTCGCCTTCCTGTCGGGGTCCTTCTATTCGATCGAGCGCCTGCCCGGCATCTGGAACACGATCGCCCATTTCAATCCGTTCTTTTATCTGATCGACGGCTTCCGCTCGGGCTTCATCGGCCACGCGGACGGCTCCACGGCGGTCGGGGTCTGGGTTGCCCTCGGCCTCAATCTCGCCCTCGGGACGGTTGCCTACCGGATGCTCAAGACCGGCTACAAACTGAAGAGCTGAGCCGGAGCCGGCGACCGCAAGGCCGCGCCCCGCCTCGCCTTGACAGGTGTTTTGACACAACGAATACTTTGTTGGCTTCCGGATTGTCCGGGTTTCGATCTTCCGTCGTTTTCTTCCAACGTGTTCGACCTGAAAGGGGCGCGCCGTGATATCTGCATTGATGCCCGTCTACGCTCGTATCGACCTCGCTTTCGAGCGGGGCGAAGGCGCTTATCTGTTCGGCACCGACGGGCGCCGATATCTCGATTTCGCGAGCGGCATCGCCGTGACCATGCTGGGCCACGCCCATCCCCATCTGGTGAAGGCGTTGACCGACCAGGCGGGCAAGGTCTGGCATTGCTCCAACATCTTCCGGATTCCGGAGCAGGAGCGCCTGGCCGAGCGGCTGGTCGCGGCGAGCTTCGCGGACACGGTCTTTTTCACCAATTCGGGCGCGGAAGCCCTGGAATGCGGCATCAAGACCGTCCGCAAGTATCACAGCGCGGCGGGCAATCCGCAGAAAACGCGCATTATCTGCTGCGAGGGTGCCTTCCACGGCCGCACCATGGCGACCATTTCGGCCGGCGGCCAGAAGAAGCACACCGACGGTTTCGGGCCCCTGCTCGAGGGCTTCAGCCATGTCGCCTTCGGCAACCTGAACGAGATGCGCGCCGCCATCGGCGACGAGACGGCCGGCATCCTGGTCGAGCCGGTCCAGGGCGAGGGCGGCATCCGGCCGGGCAGTCAGGACTATCTCACGGGCCTGCGGGAGATCTGCGACGAATACGGCCTGCTGCTGTTCTTCGATGAGGTGCAGTGCGGCTCGGGCCGGACGGGCAAGCTCTTCGCCCATGAATGGTCCGGCATCGCGCCCGACGTCCTGGCGACGGCCAAGGGCATGGGCGGCGGCTTCCCGGTCGGCGCCGTGCTGGCCACGGAAAAGGCTGCCTCGGGCATGACCGCGGGCGCCCATGGCTCCACCTTCGGCGGCAACCAGCTCGCCATGGCCGTGGGCAATGCCGTCATGGACGTGCTGATGGAGGACGGCTTCCTCGATCGCGTGCACAAGTCTGCCGAGTATCTGCGCGAGAGCCTGGAGCGGATTGTCGTCAAGCATCCCGATGTGGTCGAGGACGTGCGCGGCATGGGCACGATGCTGGGCCTCAAATGCAAGGTGACCAACACCGATCTGATCGACAGGCTGCGCGAGGAAGGGCTGCTGGCCGTGGGCTCGGGCGACAATGTCGCGCGTTTGGCGCCGCCCCTGATCGTCGACAATGCCCAGATAGACGCGGCGGTGGAGATGATCGACCGGGCCTGCGCGGCCTTGGGTGGCGGCGATGGGTGACGTCCGGCATTTCCTGGACCTGGATCGTCTGGAGGCCGATACGCTTCGCGACATTCTGGAGATCGGCGCGTCCTACAAGGCCGGGCGCCTGAACGGCCGCCCGCTCGAAGGCAAGACCCTGGCCATGATCTTCGAGAAGCCCTCGACCCGGACCCGGGTGTCCTTCGAGGTCGGCATGCGCCAGCTCGGCGGCGAGATCGTGGTGCTGGAGCATCACGACACCCAGCTCGGCCGGGGCGAGACGATCGGCGACACGGCGCGCGTGCTGTCGCGCTATGTCGACGCCATCCTGCTGCGCACGGACATGCATGAGAAGCTGACCGAGCTGGCATCCCTGTCGGGCGTGCCGGTGATCAACGGCCTGACCGACCGCAGCCATCCCTGCCAGCTCATGGCGGACGTGATGACCCTGGAGGAGCAGCGCGGCTCGCTCGACGGCCAGGCGGTGGCTTGGTGCGGCGATCTCAGCAACGTCGCCATGTCCTGGGTCCATGCTGCCGTGCGCTTCGGCCTCGACCTGCGCTTGGCCTGTCCGCCCGACCAGTCCCTGTCCAATGCCGAGACCGCCTGGATCGACGAGAATGGCGGCCGGGTCCGCGTCACCCACGACGCGGCGGAGGCGGCCGAGGGCGCCGATTGCATCGTGACCGACACCTGGGTCTCCATGGGCCATGAGGCGGAGGCGGCCCGGCTCGACCGTTTTACCCCCTTTCGGGTCGACGAGGCCCTGATGGCCCGGGCCAAGCCGGATGCGATCTTCATGCATTGCCTGCCCGCCCATCGCGGCCAGGAGGTCACGGCGGGCGTGATCGACGGCCCGCGCTCCGTGGTCTGGGACGAGGCCGAGAATCGCCTGCACGCCCAGAAGGGAATCCTGACCTGGTGTCTCGCCTGATGGCGGTGGCCGGGCCGGACGGTTTGGACGCGCCGGTGGATGACGTCCTGCAGCCCTTCCAGATCGAGGGCTGTGCGGTGCGCGGGCGCCTTGCGCGGCTGGGGCCACTGGCCGACGAGGTCTTGGGCAAGCACGGCTACCCCGCGCCTGTCTCGGCGTTGGTCGGAGAATGCCTGGCGCTGACTGCGGTGCTGGCCGGCGCGCTCAAGTTCGAGGGCATCTTCACCCTTCAGATGGTGGGCGACGGCCCGCTGCGCACCCTGGTGACGGACATGACCAGCGAGGGCAACCTGCGCGCCTATGCCGGCTTCGACGAGGCGCGGGTGGCGGAGCTGGCCGAGGCGCCCGACGCCCTCGCGGCGCCGGTGAGCGCCCTGTTCGGCAAGGGCCATCTGGCTTTCACCGTCGATCAGGGGCCGGAGACCGAACGCTACCAGGCGATCACCGCGCTGGAGGGCGCGACCGTCTCGGAAATGGCCGGACATTTCTTCCGCCAGTCGGAGCAGATCGACGCGAGTTTCTATATCGCCGCCGAGCGGCGCGGCCTGAACGGGCATGGCGCCTGGCGCGCCGCTGCCCTGATGATCCAGCGCGTGCCGCTCGAGGGCGGGCGCGACCGGTCGGCCCCGCAATCGATGGCGACCCCTGGGGAGGATTCGGTCGAGGTCTGGAACCGCGCGCGCATCCTGGCCGCCAGCGTGACGGATGACGAACTGACCGATCCCGCCCTGATGCCGGACCGGCTGCTCTACCGCCTGTTCCATGAGGACGGGGTGCGGGTCTACCCGCCCCAGGCCCTGGCCGCGCGCTGCCGCTGCTCGCGCGAGCGGGTCGAGCGGACCCTGCGCGGCCTGACGCGGGAGGGCCTGGAGGAGTTCAAGGTCGGTGGCGAGGTCGTCATGAAATGCGAGTTCTGCACGGCCGAATACCGCTACGATGAGCCCGCCTTGGCGATGCTGTTCTCGGAGGATCAGGCGTGATGGCTTTCGCGAAACCGATGGCGCCCGGCCTGGCCGCGCTCGTCTTGCTGGCGGTCGCCTGCACCGCTGCGCCGCAGCCCGCCGTCTTTACGGAGATCACCTTCGCGGATCGCGGCCCGATCGTCCTGGATGTCGGAACGGTTGAGATTCGGTCGAGCTTCGAGCCCAGCTTTGCCGACCCGGATGTCGAGCACCTGTTCCCCATTCCACCCCAGCGGGCGGCCGAACGCTGGGCGCGCGACCGCTTGGTCGCCCATGGCGGCGGGCGGCGCGCGGTCTTCGACGTCAAGACCGCGCGCGTGGTCGAGAGGCCGCTCAGCGGCGTGGGCGGCGTCGCCGGCCTGTTCAAGACCGATCAGGAAGCGCGCTATCTCGCCGTCCTGGAGGTCGAGCTGCTCATCGAGGAGCCGGACGGCCGCCGGGCCGGATTCGTCTCAGCCAAGGCCGAGCGCGCGCGCACGGTCGAGGAAGGGGTCACCCTGGCCGAGCGCGAAGCCATCTGGTTCGCCATGACCGAGCAGTTGATGGCCGATCTCGACCCCGTCCTCGAAGACAGCATCCGCACCCGCCTCGCCGGCTTCGTGATCCGCTAGGACGCGGCGACCGTGTTGGCTCCGACTATAGCGATTCCTGTTAAAATTGACTCGCCACCCCCACGAAAGTGAGGGTCCAATCTATTGAAAAACAACCGGATTCCCGCTTTCTCGGGAATGACGGATCGGTGTATTGGGATCGAAACGACTTTAGTACGTCGCGCGCCCGCCTGTCATGTCGCCCGATTGGCGGCGACCGCATTGGCCTCGCCTAGTAGGTCGCGCGCCTGCCTGTCATGTCGCCCGATTGGCGGCGACCGCATTGGCCTCGCCTAGTAGGTCGCGCGGCCGCCGGTCATGTCGAAGGTGAAGCCGGTGGTGAAGCTGCAGGCGGGGGAGAGGATCCAGGCGATCATATGGGCGACCTCGTCCAGCCGGCCGAGGCGGGCCATGGGGATTTTCGCGGTCATGTAGTCGACCGTCTCCCGGGGCAGGGCCTCGACCATGGGGGTCTGGACCACGGCGGGGGCAAGGCCGTTCACCGTGACGCCGGTCTGGGCGTAGTCCTTGCCCATCACCTTGACCAGTCCGATGAGGCCGGCCTTGGTCGCCGAATAGGCCGCCATGCCGGCGTTGCCGTCCTTGCCCGCGACCGAGGCGACATGCAGCAGGCGGCCATAGCCGCGCTCCAGCATGGCCGGCAGCACGGCCTGGGAGACGACCAGCGCGCCGCGCAGGTTGATCGCGTAGACACGGTCGAAATCCTCGAGATCGACCTCGTGGGAGACGATCGCGGTCTTGCCTGTGACGCCGGCGCAATTGACCAGTGCGTCGATCCGTCCATAACGGTCCAGGGCGGCGGCCACGGCGGCATGCACGGTCTCCGGCCGGGTCACGTCGGCGGCGAAGGCGTCCGCCGCCCCGCCCGCCTTGCGGATCGCCGCAGCCGCGGCCGCGTTGCCCGCCTCGTCCCGGTCCAGGCAGGGCACCGCGCAGCCGAGCCTGGCGAGCAGGGCCGCGGCCTCGCGCCCGATCCCGCTGGCGGCACCGACCACGGCGGCGACATAGGGGTCCTCAGCCGTCGAGTGCAGCCCGTAAGAGCCGATATCCCAAGCCGCCGTCGTCATGTTCCGATCTCCCGTTCCTCGCCAATGGGGGTCGAGGCTAGCCGCCCGCGCTCGGGGCGAACAAGCGAGCTTGCGCCGCAGCCACCGGCCCCATAGCCACCGGCCAAGCTCCATGCTATGGGGAACGCCACCCTATCCCATCCGCGATTTCAAGCGCAGCCATGACCGAATCCTCCCTCGCCGATCCCTCCACGGCCGTCGACTGGTCCGGCGACATCTTTCGCGTCCTCAAGGACTGGGACGTGCGCCAAGTCTGCCATGTGCCGGATGCCGGGCACCTGAAGCTCCTCACCCTGTGCGAGGAGGACAACGACACCCGCACGGTCACCCTGACCACCGAGGAGGAGGGGGTGGCCCTGATCCTGGGCGCTTGGCTGGGGGGCGAGCGCGGCTGTCTGCTGATGCAGTCGAGCGGCGTGGGCAACACCATCAACATGCTGTCCCTGGCCAAGACCTGCCGGTATCCGCTGCTGATGCTCGTGACCATGCGGGGCGAGTATGGCGAGTTCAATCCGTGGCAGGTGCCGATGGGCCAGGCCACGCGGGCGACTCTGGAGGCGATGGGCGTGATGGTGCTCGACGCCTGGGACGCGGAGCGCGTGGGCGAGACGGTCGCCGCGGCCGCCAAGCTCGCCTTCAACGGTCAAGCCGCGGTCGCCGTCTGCCTGACCCAGCGGCTGATCGGGGCCAAGGATTTCCGGGCCCTGGCCGAGCCGAAGGCCCCGGCGGAGCCAAAGCCATGAGCATGAACGGACATTCCTTGCAGCGTCGCGCGGTCGTCGCCGGTCTGCTCTCGGATCGGGGCGACGACCTGCTCGTCGTCACCGGCCTCGGCGGCGCCAACTGGGACGCGACGGCGGCGGGCGATTCGCCCCTGACCTTCCCGCTCTGGGGCGCGATGGGCGGCGCCCTGCCCATGGGCCTCGGCCTGGCGCTGGCCCAGCCGGCCAAGCGCGTGCTGATCCTGACCGGCGATGGCGACCTGCTGATGAGCCTGGGTTGCCTCGCCACCATCGGGGTCGAGCGGCCGGGCAATCTGGCCGTGGTCGTCCTCGACAACGAACGCTACGGCGAGACTGGGCGCCAGCGCACGGCGACCGCCGCCGGGGTCGATCTCTGCGCGATCGCGCGCGGCGCTGGCTTTGCGGCCACGGCCGAGGCGCGGGACGAGGGCGATCTGGCGGAGGTCCGCCATCTCGCGCGCGAGGCCGAGGGGCCGACCTTCTCCGTCGTGAAGATCGCGATGGAGCCTCTGAAGATCGTCATGCCGCCGCGCGACGGCGCCTACCTCAAGGACCGCTTCCGCATCGCCCTGCTCGGCGAAGACGGGGTCGTCTGAGCATCCATCCGTGCCCGGACGATTGGCGCATGCAATTGCGAATTGAGAGGGCGAGGTGCGGAAACAGCCTGGATCGGCCCCGTTTATGCAGCCAGCCTCCGTCGCCCACCCTCACCCAGCTTCGGGTAGGGCTCGGCTTCGCCTCGCCGACCCTGCGCAACCCTCCTCATCCTGAGGAGCCGCCGCAAGGCGGCGTCTCGAAGGGGGCGAAGCTGGGTGAGGGGGATTGCGCCGAGGAGCCGCGGCCTCGAAGCGACGGAAGTGGGTCCGAAAAATCGAACATGGGTTAGGGCGGGATGAGTGCGATTCTCGACATCGCCGCGCCGGTCTTCGGCCTGGTGCTTGCCGGCTTCCTCGCCGGGCGGGCGGGGATTCTGGGCCCTGAAAGCTCCGTCGCTCTCAATCGCTTCGTCTACTACTTCGCCCTGCCGCCGGTGATGTTCCTGGGCACGGCGCGGGCGCCCCTGGCCGCGCTGTTCAACGGCCCCTATATCGCATCGATCCTGGGCGGGCTGGCGGTCGCGCTTACCCTCAGCCTCGTCGTCGGGCGTTTCGTCTTCGGGGTGCGCCAGCCCGCGCTCGCGGTGCAGGCGGTCGGCGGCGTCTTCCCCAATGTCGGCTATATGGGCATTCCCCTGTTCCTCACCGCCTTCGGCCCGGACGGCGCCTTGCTTGCGGTGATCTACGTCATGGTCGGCTCCTTCGTCTGCATGGCGGGCGCGATCGGCGCGATCGAACTGCACCGCGCCTCGACCGAAGGCGGGCAAATCCTAGCGAAGGTCGGCGGCGCGCTGGTGCGCAATCCGCTGCTGGGCGCCACGGTGCTGGGAACGGTCTGGTCCTGGGCCGCGCTGCCCGTCCCCGCGCCGGTCGGCAATTTCCTCGGCCTCCTGGGTGCGGCCTCCGGGCCCGCCGCGCTCTTTGCCCTGGGCCTCAGTCTCGTCGGCCAGCGCCTGGCGGGCGATAGGATCGAGATTGCCTGGATGACCTTTCTCAAGTTGATCGTCCAGCCGGCGGCCACGGGCTGGCTCGCCTTCTTCGTCTTCGATCTGCCGATCTTCTGGGCCTGGAGCGCGGTTCTCCTCGCGGCCCTGCCCACGGCGGCCCTGGTCTATGTCGTGGCCCAGCGCTACGACGTCTATCTGCGCCGCGCTTCCACCCTGATCGTCGTCACGACGGCCCTGTCCGTGATCTCCGTCTCCGCCATTCTGGCGGCGATGGGGGCTGCGATGGAGGGCGGATGACGGGCGCTGCCTGCCCTGCCGATTGCGGTTAAGCTCCCAGGCATGGACGCGCACCTGGATATCCGGCCCGAGATCGCCGGGGCCTTAGCCGAAGGCCGGCCGGTCGTCGCCCTGGAAACGACCCTGATCGCCCATGGGCTGCCCCATCCCCAGAATATCGAGACCGCCCTGGCCCTCGACGCGATCGTCCGACGCGAGGGTGCCGTGCCTGCCTTCATCGGCCTGCTCGGCGGGCGCATCCGCATCGGCCTGAGCCAACAGGAGCTCGCCCGCTTCGCCCAAGGCGAGGAAGACGTGCGCAAGGTCAGCCGTCGCGACCTCGCCTGGTGCCTGGCGACCGGCGAAGCGGGGGCGACGACCGTGGCGGGCACCATGGTCTGCGCCGCGATGGCCGGCATCCGGGTCTTCGCGACGGGCGGGATCGGCGGCGTCCATCCGGGCTGGCAGCGGGTCTTCGACGTCTCGGCGGATCTGGAGGAACTGGGCCGCACCCCCGTCGCGGTGGTCTGCGCCGGGGCCAAATCGATTCTCGACCTTGCCAACACCCTGGAATGGCTGGAGACGCGCGGCGTGCCGGTCGTCGGCTACGGCACGGACGAGTTTCCCGCCTTCTACTGCCGGGACAGCGGACTCGACCTGATGTTCCGGGTCGATACGCCCGAGGAAGCGGCGCGCCTTATGGCGGCGCAGTGGTCCCTGGGTCTCCAGGGTGGGCTGGTCCTGGCCAACCCGATCCCGGCCGAGGCGGCCCTGAACTGCGACGATATGGCCGCCTGGGTTGCCCGCGCGACCGAGGACGCCGCGCGCGAGGGCGTCGGGGGCAAGGACCTGACCCCCTATCTTCTGGCGCGCATCGCCGATCTGTCCGGCGGGCGCAGCATGGCGGCGAATATCGCCCTGCTGCATCACAATGCCGCTCTCGCTGCGTGGGTTGCCAAGGCTCACGCGGCCCTGGCTTAGCGGTGCTGAGCCCAACGCCCCATCTGCCCGAACCTTTCGCCGGCTGGTTCGCCTGGCGCGGTGCCTTATGCCGATCTGCCGCGCAAGGATTTCGACGACGTTCTGGCTTTCGTCTTTTCGGGGCCTCTTCACGGACGGGCTGCGTGTCCTGCTGATCGGGCAGGACCGCATTCACTGCATCGCGGAGGAGCGGCTGCGGGGCTAGGGTTCGAGCCGGTATTCGATGGTCGAGCCGTCGCTCGCCGTCATCCGCAACCCGACCCAGATCCCCGTCTCGTCGTACCAGAGGTCCTTTTCGGTATCGCCGTCGATCCGGTAATGGGTGGCGCGGACGGGCCTGCCCCAGGCCGTGACGGTTTCCTCACCGATCTGTGTCGCCGAAATATCCAGCAAACTGCCATTCTCGGAGTTCAGCAGCTGTTTGCGTTGCACGGTGCGGATGTCCCAGAAACCCGTGGGCATGATATCGGCCGGCACGAAACCGTCGAAACTCCGGCCGTTGACCTGGACGCCGTCATCC